>NYTD01000284.1 GCA_002683315.1 Deltaproteobacteria bacterium
AAAAATATGGAACATCCATCAAAAATATCAAAAAATGGAACAATCTAAAAAAAGACACCATCTATGTCGGACAAAAACTAAAAGTTACTGCCACATCAAAATCCTCATCTTCCAAAACGTCTTCGCGTCCCAAAACATACACCATCAAAAAAGGGGACAACCTACAAAAAATAGCCACCCGATACCGAGTGAAAGTTTCTGATCTGTTGCGCTGGAACAATCTAAAAAATGCCAACAAAATTTATGTTGGACAAAAATTAAAGCTATCTGGGACTGCTCCTGCAAAAACAGTGATCTATAAAGTGCGTAAGGGAGACAACCTACAGAAAATAGCCAAAAAATATGGAACATCCATCAAAAATATCAAAAAATGGAACAATCTAAAAAAAGACACCATCTATGTCGGACAAAAACTAAAAATCAAAAAGTAAGCGATGCTCTCTTATGAAGAAGCGCTAAATAAAGCGCTCAAATACACTCTAAAACAAACGATTTCTACACGTTCACCTACACAAAGTTTGGGGCGATTTCTTGCAAGAAATATATATACAGAGCACCCTCTTCCATATTGGAATAATAGTGCTATGGATGGATATGCGATCCGACATGACGATCTAAAACAACATGCAAAACTTTCTATCATTGATGAGATCCCAGCTGGACACCAACCCCAAAAAGAGATCACGAAAGGTACATGTGCTCGAATCTTTACAGGTGCCCCCATGCCCAATGGAGCAGATACCGTTGTGATTCAAGAGAATGTTGATCGACATCAAAATAATATTACCATTCATACCTCCCCTCTCAAAGGTGCCAATGTCCGAAAGAAAGGAGAAGAATTCTCTGTTGGAGATTGCATAGCCACAACAGGAACTCCTGTTCGTGTAGGACTTATCGGATTGTTTCATGCATTGGGTGTTACATCCATACCGATATATGAGTCTCCTCGAATTGCCATCATCTCTACAGGGGATGAACTCGTGGACCGATCTCAACAACAGAATCTCCATCTGGGTCAAATATGGTCTTCAAACAATCACACACTAATCTCTGCGATAACGAGTGCTGGAGGTATACCCATTGATTGTGGTATCGCACGAGATAATCTTACGGATACCATTCAATCTTTTCAATACGCTTTGTCTCAAAATCCAGACCTCATTCTATCGACAGGAGGTGTGAGTGTCGGTGATCACGATCGCGTGCAAGAAGCACTCCTTAAGGTCGGTGGTTCACTTGATTTTTGGAAAGTCCGACTCAAGCCAGGTAAGCCTCTTGTTCTTGGAAATATCCAGCAAACACCGTTTTTTGGTCTACCTGGCAATCCTGTTTCCGCATTGGTTTCTTTTTGGCTATTTGTGTACCCAATAATCCGAAAAGCCATTGGAGCAAAAGAGATCTTTTTACAGTCTAAAACGGTAACCCTAAGTGAAGATATCTATAAGCGTCATTCTCGAGCAGAGTTCGTGCGGGTCAAACTAAGTCCTGATGGTCGATATGCTCAAAAAACAGGTAATCAAAGCTCTGCATGGCTATCAAGTGTCGCACAAGCTGATGCCCTTGTACATATTCCGGCCAATGAACGTGGATTTTCCAAGGGCTCCTCTGTTGCGGTACTGCTTCTTCCATGAATGGATATATTCTCATCGGTGGACGAAGCCTACGAATGGGTTCAGACAAAGCACAGTTGAGGATCGATGGAAAAAATCTATGCCATATTATCATGGAAAAACTCAAGCTATCCGGATGTGAAGAGGTTTTCTTGGTTGGGAAACACAGTATTCCTATTTCGATACCACAAATCATCGAGTCTTGGCCAGATCATCATCCACTGTACGGGGTACACACGGCACTTAACCACTGTTCTGGTGAACTCTGCATCATTACACCTTGCGATATACCTTTTGTTTCCATCGCAACCTATCGAAGATTGATTTCTAAATCAATCACTACTGTACTTGCTACAGCTTCGACAAAGCAACCTCTGCTTGGTATTTTTTCTACATCAAAAAGAGAAGAGGCTCTCTCCTATGCACAACAACATCGAAGTGTTATGAGTTTTGTAGAAAACGAAGCATATATCGTTATTCCGAGCGACGAGTTGCACAATATAAACCACCCAGATGATCTATGAGGCTTTCATGACCACCGTTAATATTATCCACCATACCACAGTTAATCTGGATCAAATACAAACGATCCTCGCACAAGGAAAGATCACAATCAATCAGATATCACAAGGGAACCCTCTAGAGATAACTGACGGGGATCATCCATGTATTCATCTTCTTTCCGATTCAAGAGGACTGTCCATTCAAGAGGAGAACAGCCTTACACAACAGCTTACCCATCGATTTATCGGCGCTGAGACAGCCATTACAGCACAATCAATATTTTCAAGTATTCTCATCGGAATGAGCAACCAAACCCTACATATCTTTATCCCCAATCAAAAAACAATCCTCGGAAATCTATCTTTTGTCTTGTCTCAATTCCATCCCATTCAATCTGAAGAATCTACACATGACATCTCACAAGCACAGGTCAAAGAGGAACCTCAAGAATCCGGTATTCATGTATCACAAACCCATATATCTCCACCAGTCCCTACTTCTTCCCCTCGCGGATGGCAAGAAGTTATCAAGAGTCTCGGTGGCACACTTGATACAGATTCATGGACAGGAATTACTCCAGAATTAAAAAAACCTGCACCTGTACGAAATATTTTAGAGCAAGCCGGCAAACGGGCGATTGTTCGATTTGAAAATAAAAAAGAATACACAGTATATGGCTATCCCAATCTATCTCAATCCAATGCAAAAGTTCTTTTGATTGGAGCCGATGGAGGCAATATCGAAATAATAGCACTTCACCGAAGCCCACAAAAAGTAGGCATTGTATCAACACATGGATGCGGGTGGCTGCCTCAAAAGTCTCTAACAGAACTCAGTAAAGAAATTACAAACAGACCTCCTCCAAAAACAGATGCAACAGTGTTTGCCATAGACAGCCGATCGTTGTATTATGAGAGCGCGGGAACCATCTTCCACTGGGATGGAAAAAAAGAGAGGAATTTTGGAAACCCAAATCAAGCTCTTTCATCACTCTTATTACAATGGTCTCAGCAATAACCCGTTCCCAATAAATCCTATGTCTAAAAATGAAGCCATGGCCATCATTGAACCTGCTGCAAGCCGTGTACGAGATCCAAAATCAGGCAGAAGCATTTGGATGGCAAAAATTATTCAAAAGTCCTCTATTGTTGAGGAGCAACTATCAGTGACCCTTGCTTTGGCCGAACACACCGAAGAAGAACAACAACGTATTGTAGAAGCCTTTCGGATGCAATTGGGCAACATAGGATGGACTGGCTCAGTTGATATCTCTATAGAAAAGTCGAACAATATAAAGACTCCACCTCCTCCTAAAGATCCGGTTCGTGGTATGAGTGGACCAGGAATGGGTGCACATGGAGGACCTATTAAAAAGCTCCCTATCCCAGGGATTAAACATATTGTTGCTGTAGCAAGTGGAAAAGGTGGTGTAGGAAAATCTACCATTGCGACCAATCTTGCAATCGCTCTACAACGTCAAGGACGAACCATCGGACTCATGGATGCAGACGTATATGGACCAAGCTTACCCACCATGATGCGCGTCACAGGTAAACCCATTGCCAATGAACAAAACCAAATCATCCCGAAAGAAGCATACAACATCAAGTGTATGTCTATGGGATTTATGGTGGAAGATGAAGAACCTATCATTTGGCGTGGCCCAATGGTCATGGGTGTAATCAAACAGTTTTTTCAAAATGTTGCATGGGGAGAACTTGATATCTTAATTGTCGATCTTCCTCCGGGCACGGGGGATGCACAACTAACCATGATCCAAGCTGTTCCCATCAGTGGCGCAGTAATTGTTACCACTCCACAAAAAATTGCTGTTATTGATGCCGTGCGAGGAGTTGAAATGTTCCGAAAACTTGATGTGCCTCTACTTGGAATTGTAGAAAACATGTCCCACATCGATGTGGGGGGTATACGAGCATATCCATTTGGAAAAGGCGGAGGAGAGAATACAGCAGCACAATATGCTACACCACTACTTGCCCAAGTTCCTATCGATGAAGGCATTCGGCTCGGGGGAGATATGGGGCTTCCATCCGCTCTATCTTCCGATCCCATCGCCAATCCATTTTTAGATATTGCACGTCAAATCGATGAGATGCTCTTCTCATGAATCTTCTCGACTCTTTTGGTCGCAAGCATACTTATCTTCGCATCAGCGTCACAGATCGATGTAATTTTCGATGTGTATACTGCCTTCCTGAACATGGAGTCAAATGGACTTCGAAGTCCGATATCCTAAGCTATGAAGAAATCGCTCATATCGTCCATGTTTTCGCCCAACTCGGAATTCAAAAACTCCGACTAACAGGAGGAGAGCCCACAATGCGGGCTGATATATGTACACTTGTTGCAAGTCTTTGTCAGATCCAAGGAGTTCGAGAAGTCAATATGACAACCAATGGCTATACACTTCCCAAAATGGCGCAACCACTGTATGACGCTGGCTTGCGAAAACTGAATATATCTCTTGATACGCTGGATAAAGAGCTCTTTCATAAGATGAGCAGAGGATTTTCAATCGGTCCTGTCCTAGATGGAATAGAAAAAGCTCTTTCTCTTGGATTTGTACTAAAAATTAATGCCGTAATGCTGAAAGGAATAAATGAACAATCCATTCTCCCACTTCTTGACTTCTGTGCTTTGCGAAATATTGAGCTCCGATTTATTGAGTATATGCCCTTTGATGTGCGATGGCATCAATGTGTTACCAGTACAGAAATTCAGACATACATCTCAAAAAGATATACGCTCTCTCCACTATCTTCTGATTCTTTAAGTGGTCCCTCCCAAACCTACTGGGTCTCAGAAAAAAAGATGAAGGTTGGGTTTATTTCGCCCTTGTCGAATCGATTTTGTTCTTCGTGTAATCGTCTTCGACTTAGCTGTAAAGGAGAACTTCGAACCTGCCTTGCACATGAAGAAGCACCTTCACTAGGGGCTCTTTTGCGGAATAATGCAACAGATAGAGAAATTAAATATCAAATTCAAAAACAAGTTCTCGGAAAAAAAGAAGGGCATTTTTGTGAAGTAGAATCTGGAACCCCTTTTCAGGGTGTTATGACTCAAATCGGAGGCTAACAATGCCCGCTCTTTCCATCATCTTCAGTAGTATCCTTTTTGGAGTTCTTACCATTCAATCTTGGAATGGTACCCTTGGGTTTAGCAGTATTTTTCTGCTTCCACTCGCCATCCTTTTCTTTGTGTATGGAAAAAAAAGACTACATCCTCATCAAGCTTTACTCGCAAAAAGGCTAACATTTTTTGCAAAACTACTCATGACCATCGTTGGTGTTATGGCCTTACTGCGACATCCCATCGATACAGACGTACATACAGTACAAGAGGGTAATGCAGAAATTTATCTCCATGCAAAAGCATCAAAAGATATCACTGTCACACTCTACAATCAAACAGACACTTCCACTCCCATTGCCATGGCAATCAAAAAAGGGAACACTACGACTATCATCACACCCAAAACAAAAGATAACAAACCACTCGTAGATGGAATATATCGCGTTTCAATTGTTGGAGATGATGTTCGACCTGTCTCTCGACTTCCCATATATCAAGCCATTTCACAATACATAGACCAAGTAGATCGCAAGACATTTATCCTCTTTGCTTTATGTGCAATGCTTATCAAATTTTTTGGTGTCATGAGTAGTGCATATGCGTGGCATTTATTATTACGTGGTCAAGGCATTATACAGCCATATTTTCAGGCGACACTGACAGCATTTTTAATTGGACGTTTTATTGGAACATTCCTTCCAAGTACCATTGGATTAGATGGATATACATTCTATGAAGCCGCTCGATACTCAAATGAAAAAACACGTGTTGCCGTTGCCAAAGTACTGGAAAAATTTGTAGGGATCACCGGCCTATTTTTGGGAATGGTTGTCACTCTCCCATTTGGCTACCAAGTGATTGTAGATGTTGCTGAAAAAATAGGACGTCCAGATTCCGCAAGTGCACTTGCTGGCGGTATCGCTGTTATTGCTGGAGGAATATCTAGTGTCGTCATCATTGGACTGATCAAACCAGGATTACTACGTCTCTTCACACAAAAGACAGCTCATCTCCTACCACAGAAGATATCCTCCATCATCACTTCCTTTTCAGATGCTGTTTTTGCATATGAAGGAAAACTCTCACTTATTCTTCAAATCCTTTTTGCAAAATTCCTTACACATTTTACAACTGCTGTTGTTTACTTTTTTACCGCTCTTGCTATTGGAGCGATCGCTGTTGGCATGAACGATTTTTGGCCTATTGTCTTTGGTTCCAACATTCAAATATTAGCCACCATACTCTCTCCAACCATCGCTGGAGAAGGAGCAAGAGAAGCCTTTCAAGCCCTTCTACTGGAAAAAAGATTAGGAGGAATTCCACAAGCCGTTTTATCAGGTGCATTAGGTTTTGTAGCCGCAGAAGCAGCCACCATGTGGGGCGGAGCTTTCTGGTGGACAAGAAAGGATACATGGAGACCAAGTTTTATGGTGGTAGATGGGACACAAGTCGATTATTCTTGGTTAGAGAACACCACTGATGTCTCCGGAGAAACATCATGATCACTTTTCTTTTATCACTCACCTATGCTGATACGCTTGATGATATCCGACTCACATCAATGTCGGATTGGGATGGCCGTCCATATACGAGCTCTTCTTCCCAATTTACAGCCTATGAACAAGTTGTAAAACAACTAGGAGCGGCAATAACAACCCCGATTATACCTGCCAATACACTTGGAGTTTGGGGTTTTGAATTTGGAATACATCAAAGTTTTTCATTTATTGACACACAGAAAAGCTTAGATAACCGTCCTTCTGCATGGGCTTTATTGACACCAGATGAAGATCTTTTCCCAATTTTGGTTCACCCCAAAGTCATTGCAAGAAAGGGGCTTCCACTATCTGCTGAATTAGAGATCTCCATGGGATATATCTTTCTTTCTCGGCAAGGAACATTTGGAGGAGCTCTACGTGTAGCTCCTATCGAAGGATATCATATTGCTCCAGACGTAGCCTTTCAAATCGGATATCAAACCTATATTTCCAATCCAGAACTTTCACTGGGTACATTCGACACTTCTATGGTAGTCAGCAAAAGGTTTGGACTCAGCTACCTCACACGTCTAACGACAGCACATGCCGTTCCTTTCTTTTCCATAGGAACAGCAACCATAAATACTGCTCCCAAAATATCAAAAGAACAGCAAGAAAATCTCAATGTTATGCCTTTATCTGGATTCTCTGGCAGCCCATATTTCAGCGAAGGACTTAGCAATCTCTTTATAAACTCGGGCTTGCGACTAGAAAATCAAGAATATTCTTTTCAGATTGACTATCGATATACATTCAACACATTGAGTACATTTTCTATGGCTATGGTCTGGCACTACTAGTACATACGACGACGGTATACAGCTGCAAGAATCTCAGCAACAGCACCATAAAACTCCGGCGGAATCATCTGTCCAACCGTGCTTTTAAAGTATAGAGCTCGAGCCAAAGGAGGATTTTCCACAACCATAATCTTATTTTGCTGTGCAATCTCCCGTATGCGAAATGCCATAAAATCAAGACCTTTTGCCAAAACGATCGGTGCTTCTGCTTCATCTCTTCTATATCGAATTGCAACAGCAAAATGAGTTGGATTTGTAAGGATTAAATCTGCTTCAGGTACTTTTTTTAGATTTCCCATCGCAATATCATACTGACGCTGTCTTCTCTTACTTTTAAATAAAGGATCGCCTTCTGTTTGTTTCATTTCATCTTTTACTTCTTGATGAGTCATCATCATCTGCTGCTGGGTTTGGTACCACTGATATGAATAATCGATCAAAAAGACCAAAATTCCGACGATCATCGCACGAATGAAAATAGTCGTAGCCAACTCTGTCACTTTCATGATCTGCTCTTCTGGAGAAGCATGAATTAACGAAGGAAGCATCGCAACTTCTTCTCCTATTCCCATCCAAACCAACCAACCCAATAAAACCAGCTTGAGAATTCCTTTTAAAAGCTCAACCAAAGGCTGCGCTGAAAAAAACTTTTTCTTAATCCCATCAATAGGATTCAATGTCTCCCATTGAAACTTAATCGGTTCCTTTGGAATAATAAACCTTGATTGAATCAACCCTGCGACCACCAAAAACATCCATATAGAACACAACATCGGTAAAACAATCGCTGCAATTGTGTATAAAGCATTCAACAGCAATCCCCATGCATCTGTTATCGTAAATGCATTTTGATCCAGAGTTCCATATAAACGCTGCGTAAATCGAACAACCTGATTCCCAATAAAAGACTGGAAAGCCAATAGATATCCAATACCGATGGCAAGTGTTACAACACCATACAAATCTTGGGATTTGGGTACATTTCCCTTCTCGCGAAACTCCTGTTGGCGCTTCGCGGTGGGTTCATGGGTTTTTTCACCACCTTCATCATCTGCCATCAACCACTCCGTACTGCTTCAACCAAAATACGAACCTGCATCAATGCCTGCATACAATAATCCAGTACAGTAGTAAACAAAGAAGGAAGCAACAATGTAAAAAGAACCATTCCCCCTATTAAAGAAACCAAAAAACCTACACTGAAAAAAACATTCATATTTGGGGCTAGCCGCGAAAGCATCGCCAAAAAGAAATTGTTTAGAAATACAAATGCGATAATCGGCCCAGAAATTCGAATACTTATATCAACCAAAACAGATGAAAAATCAACCCAAACAGCCATTCCTGCAAAAAGATTTCCCATATTACCAGGGGGTATTTGATCAAAAGACTCAGCAAGAAGATAAATCATTTGCAAATGAATATCTGCACCCAAAAAAACAGCAATAGCAAGAAGAACTGAAAATGTTCCTATTGGTCCTTGTGATGTTGACATAGACGGATTGAATTGCTTGGCCGCTGCTTGACCAATCTGTGTAGAAATAAGCTCTGTACCCATCGATAAACCTGCAAAGATTAGGTTCACCAACCACCCCATCATAAACCCAAGTAAAAACTCCTGAATGGAGTGAAGTGTGAGTACAACAAGCCCAGGTTGAAAAGGATTCATCGCGATGGTTGGAACCAAAATTGTAGTCATAGCTATAATCATGATCACACGAACCATATTGGGCATGGTTCTCATACTCAATCCAGGCATCGCAATAATGAGACCTGAAATTCTCCCCAAAACCATGGCGCCAATATATAGATGAGTCAAGAACATTGGAATTTACTTTGTTACTTGCTCAATCGATGTAAAACATAATGTCCCATATGCGACCATTTGCTCAAGCATCCATGATCCCAATATAGCCATCACCAAAAATACAGCAATAATCTTAGGTACAAAAACAACTGTCATCTCTTGAACTTGTGTGACAGCCTGCAATAAGCTGATAATAATCCCCACAACCAAGGCTGCCATAAGTACAGGACCACAGATCATACCAATTGTAAGCATCGCATTTTGTCCCAAGTATACCGCTTCACCAATATCCATATCAAATCCCGTAGAAACTTGCAGCCATCATACTGATCAACAATGACCACCCATCCATCAATACGAAAAGCAAAATTTTGAGTGGAAGAGATAATACAACAGGAGGAAGTACCATCATACCCATACCCAGTAAAATATTGGCCACAACAACATCAATCACCAAGAAAGGTAAATAAATCTTAACACCAATAATAAACGCCGTCTTTAACTCAGATAAAATAAAAGCACTAACTACAGAAGCATGACCTATTTCTGAGATAGTCTCTGGAGGAGGACCTTCTTGTAAACTAAGAATTAATTTTAGATCTTCTTGACGCGTATTCGATATCATAAAATCGCGCATCGGCGCCATAAATGCTTCCAATGCTGGAAGTACTTCCATATCACCATTCAGAAAAGGCGTAATTGCTGTATCATATACTTCATTAAGTGTAGGCTGCATGAGCATCATGGACAAAAATAATGATAAACCAACCAACACTTGATTGGGAGGAGATTGCTGAAGCCCGACAGCTTGACGCAACATCGACAAGACAATAATAAATCTCGTAAATGGTGTCATACCCAAAACCAATGCGGGCAAAAATGATAGCGCTGTAAGAATAACCAAAATGCGAACAGTAGAAGAAATAGGAACATCTCGCAATTCTTCAGCCATTTGAACGGCAACATCTCCCGCATCTTGCGCCAATACAGGAAGAGACCAAAACAGTCCCATCAACATAAACACAGTAAACGGTAGAATTCTACTTACGTAATACTTCATGAAATCCTTCCGCCCAACGATCTCGCTTTTCTAAAGAATCCTTACGATCATCTGATGTTTTCGTTTTGGTTTCACGCATACGTAAAATTTGCTCAACCAAAGCTTCTTTTTCCTCTTCTTCTTCAGAATCCTCCATCACCGGAGTTACTGTACCTTTTATCTCTTTTGGCAAAACCTCTTCGAACTTAGAAACTTGATTTTGACGAACTTGTGGATTACCAAGTTCTGGAAAAGGTAAAGGTGCACTCAAATCTGCAAGAAATTGTGGAGATCCTTTACTATGCATTCCGAGTAGAAAAACACGAGGATTGTCTTCTGCATCTTTTACTTCAACGACAGTTATCGAACCTTCATGACCAAAAAATGATCGAGAATGAACTTTGATACTACCGATAGTCTTTTTCTGTTTACCGATAAACAAACGTAACGCCCCCAATAAGAGCGCTGCGAAAAGGACCCCCCACCACCAAGGGGCACTGAGTTCTGGAAAAGCTTGTGGACGTATTTTTTGCAGTTCTGGTTTGGCGTGCTCTTCTATCTGAGCCTCAAGTCCTGCCGGCAAATCAACAGATGGTTGTGGAGCCTTTGTTTGTAAAGGAAGAGAGATGTCCTCTTCTTTATCTTCATTGCCTTCATCACGATCCAACAAATAATGGATCACTTTTTGATCTGCAATGGGTACCTCTGCAGGTTCTTCAGCCCACAATAGTCCCACAAAAAAGATCATTCATTTCCTCTTCCAGGCATTTCTGTAATTCGTAAACCAACTTTACCTTCAACCATTACCAGTTCACCACGAGCGAGAAGCTTATCCCCAACTCGAACATCCAAAAGTGCATCAACAGGCTGATCAAGATTAATTACCTCGCCCTGTTTTAAAGAAGCGACTTCTCGTATCAGCATTGTTTTTCTTCCTAATTCAACAACAACTTCGACAGGAATACCGAGCAAGAAGTTTTCAGAGTCACTTTTGGGAGTATTTGATTGACCAGACATGAATCTACCTTTGTATCTACTTTCAAAGCCTTATATAATGCATCACACGTATTTAGGCCACTACTAAGATGTTTATGAATTATCATCAACAGATTTTTCTATTCGAACAGCACGAAATCCTGAGACTTCCCCAAACTCTCCGTAGAATTTCACTTGATTATTAACACGCAACGAAACCTCTAGAGACTCGGATAGAGGAATAAAATCCCCGATCATCATATTTCGTAATTCCGCATAGGAAATCGTAAAACTATCTAATTGAGCAACAATATCTACAGGCAATTGAAAAACCCTTGTATTTTTAAACTCATCTTCTTCACTTTCAGTACCTGAAGAATTTCTATTCGCCTTTAATCCAAAGACCATCTCAAAAAGATTAACAGGCAAAATAATTGATAACAAACCATATGGCTGAGCCAACGGTCCAACATCAATCATAGCTACAAAAACATCAGTACCTCGCTCTTGTGGAGCCCAATTGGGTTCTGTAATCGATGGTTCTGTTGTATGAAACTCTATTTTTTTGGTTCCTGGTAAAAAACTTTTCAAATCGTTACATATCTCTTTGGTTAACCGCTGAATAAACATTCGTGTGCAGTGAGGCAAAGTCCGAGATTGTATCTGAGGATCGTAAATTTCTCCTTTGGCCCCATAGCCCTTATCCATCAAACGAGAAATAAGACCATATTGCAACATGATACAACCACTATCATGAAGACTTGGAGATGAAACAATAGAGTATACTACACCATCACGAAACTCGGGGTTTTGTAGCGTATCCTGTAGTGTTGTTGAATCAACTGCAGCCACACGAACAGGAATATCTGATGCTGAGCGATTAACCTGCCGAGAACGAAGTCGCTCTGCTACTTGTAAAAAAAACCGTTCAACATAAGGAAGAATATCTTCGCTTTTCTTATTCCTATGACGACCAGAGGCAATCTCTGAAATCATATTCTCTCCTTACTGTACATCAAATTTGGTAAAGTACAATGCATTGATCACAAAGTTTGACTCTTTGGTTTTATACTTTTTGTTTATATTGCCTAAGATAACTTCCAAAACATCTTCTTTCTTACTTCGCCCTTCAAGATCACCTTTTTCGTAACTGGACATATGCATAATTAACTCATGTTGAATCTTTGGAAGACTTCGTATAAGGGCATCTTTGGATTTTTTCTCTTTTGGGATCTCAGCAACAAGACGAAAGACGAGTTTCGATCCACCGTCCAAAGTTACACTATCATCAAAAATCTGCTCTATCTCCACCTGAGGAGCTTTGGGGTTATCCATAGCTTCTGACTTTTCTGCTGTTTCTACTGTGTCTGTAGAAGATGGTTGTGCCGACGAATCAAAGACACCCATAGCAAATAAGACACCTCCTCCCAATAGAAGAGTCACTAAGGCAGTTCCAATAATAATAAGTATTACGTTTGGTCCCTTTTCTTCTGTCTCATCTTTTTCATCGGCCATATTTGCCTCCAGAATTCTCTTCAAGTTTTTTTATTGCGTTCATTGCATCAATACTCTCACCACGTATAACAATTTCTACGCGTCGATTCAACTCATTTGCGCCTGAAGATACAGATGCTGGTGTAAACTCCCCCATCGCTCTCGCTGTGACTCTATCTCCTTGTATAAATTGCTCTCCTTCATTCTCAAGATCTCGATAACTTCGAAGCTTATTGACTACAGCAACTGCTCTATCTCCACTTATTTCCCAATTTTTTTCTTCGTCTGTTCCATCTGAATCGGCATGACCCTCAACAACAATATTTACATTACGCCCTCTGAGCTCCGTGGCTATCTCACGTAGAATATCAAAGTACGCAGGATCTATTTTCGCCGAACCTGGAGCAAACATACCATTTTGACCAAAAATCAACCGGATTTCGGTTTTCTTATTGGTCATTTTTATCATATGCTTTGCATTTTGTGCTGCAATGACATCTCGCAGCTGGGCGATCAAAGAATGGGAAGATTCTTTCGAAGCCTCTTTAAAATCACTATTTTTAGATGACTTTGCGTGAACATGTTCTGTACGATGCTGTCCACCAGAACTAAAGGCTGCTTGCATAGAATTTAATGCGGCATCAACTTTCCCTGGATCAAGAAAGTTTGCCATGGATAATTCCATAACAAAGAAACAAAGGAGAAGAGTTACCATATCTGAGTAGGTGACCATCCATAATGGTGCACCTTCTTCACACTCTTCACACTTGCAATCCCCTTCAGCCATTATCCACCCTCTTTGTTGACACGAGCAGTTGGTGCAAGACGCGCATTAAGCTTATTCATAATAATTTGAACACTATCACGTGCCAGAATAGAGAGAATCCCTCTCGCTATAAGTTGCTTCTCTGCGACTTCTTCTTTGCTTCTGGATTCAAGCTTTTTAGCCATAGGAATCGCATAACAGTTTGCAATCATCGAACCATATAGCGTAGTGATAAGGGCAATTGACATAGAAGGACCAATGGCTGTTGGGTCACTCATATCTTTGAGCATCTTTACCAAACCAATCAATGTTCCAATCATACCAAACGCTGGAGCCAACATTCCCAATGTATGATACATGTCTGCTCCCTCTTTATGACGCTCTTCTACCTTGTCGATCTCCGTCATCAATACTTCTTCAATCATTTTAGGGTCTCGACCGTCTAAAACGTTTTGCAAACCATTACGAAAAAAAGGATCTTCCAGATTGGGAATAAAATCTTCTAATGATAGCGTTCCTTGTCTTCGAGCTCGACGCGCCATATCTTGCAATAACTCCATCAAACGTTGAGGATCTCTTTTGGTGTATGTCATTGCGTTACGGGTAACAGCAACAAAGTTTTTCATCTGATCCACAGGAAAACACACCACCATAGCAGTAATTGTACCACCAAGTACAATCCCCAAAGATGGTATGTCGATGAATGAGTTAATGTCTGAGACACTATTACTCATAATCGACATACAAATGGCCGCAAAACATAAAATAAGACCAAGTATCGTTCCTAGATCCATGAACACCTCCGTTTTGTCCTCTTCACGAAACGGAAGAGTATGGCAAAATGATTAGATCAAAGTTTGATCTAATCCTCTGGATTCATTTTATACGAGGTTAACGAGTTCCCGAAGGAGTTCGTTTGTCGCACTCAAAACTCTAGAGTTTGCTTGATAACTTCTTTGTGCTGTAATCATACTGACAAATTCATCTTCGATGTCCACATTAGAAGCTTCCAATGAAGAGCCGAAGATGTCACCACGACCACCTTGATTAGCTACACCGAATGATGGCTCTCCAGGAATACGAGTCGCACGGTAAACATTACCACCAACACGCTCGAGGCCATTCGTTGAATCAAAAATTGCTACTGTAACTTGTCCGACAACAATATCTTGACCATTATCATATACACCACGAACGGTTCCATCTGTTTGGATCTGGATACTTGTCAAGTGACCAACACTATATCCATCTTGATCAATACTTGTCACAGTGGATGAAGAAGCAAGCTGGCTCAAGTCACCATCGACAGCATTACCAGATGAATCCAAGCCCAGTAGGAAATTGAAATCCATATCATCTGCACCTTCAAAGTTCCAAGGACTGATTGCTGATGTATTTGTCTGTGCAAAGTTGGTCAAAGATCCATCTGTATCAAACGTCAAATCAATGGAAGCAACTTTAAATGCTGATCCTTCCGTGAGAGTTGTACCAGAACTCTGATCGTATACATCACCACCATCTGTTACGACATATGCAGTCCAAGTATTAATCCCTGTTTTTTCGTATGCCATTGTAAACTCATGACGATCACCAAGCGTATCATACACAACAACAGAAGAGGAAAAATCTGCCGCTGCTGTAACTTCAGCTATTGTCTCTGTGGAGCCATTCAAAGACATACTTGCAACAGGAGTTGTTGAGTAATCAGCATCAGCATCCAAATTGGCTGTCATTGTAATGTTCTCTGTTGATTTTGAGCTAATATCTCCCAACTTTACTCGGATATCTCCAAGAGAAGGCTGGATTGCTCCATCAATTGCAGTATACCCCTGAAGACGCATAGCACCGGGACTAACGACATATCCATCATTATCGAGATAAAACTCTCCGTTTCGGGTATAGTAGTTCGCTCCATCTTCCGCAACAGAGAAAAATCCGTTCCCACTAATCGCAAGATGAAGATTGTTATTGCTAATTTGGATCGCACCTTGAGAAAACTCGCTGGTTGTCTTTCCAATATATGCACCAGTACCAATTGAAATTGGACCATGAACATAACTTACATCTACAGGAAAAGAGTCAGCAAAACTTGCATGACCTCTCTTGAAACCGATGGTATTAACATTTGCGATATTATCACCGATCACACTCATCGCTGTACTGGCGACCAAAAGACCAGAACTGGAGGTTCTTAGGTTACTGAAAAGGGACATTTTATTCTCCTATGTAAGATTAATTTAGATTAGCGTATCTACTCTGCACTTTCAACACGTAAAATAAGGCTAAGATCAAATTCAAGATCATTTATGCTTGGCATTGGAACACCATCGGTGAAAGACATACCATCTATTGTTCCGACCATTAGTTCGGTAATTGCTATGCTTTCGCCATCTGGACTTTGACCATCAAGGACAAATCGATAGGTTCCTTCAGGAGCAAAAACTCCGTTAACATCTTTACCATCCCACTCAACAAAACCTTCACCTTGTTTGAGCGCACCAACTGAACCTGCATAGACAACAGAACCATCTTGATCATAAATGGTAATATTCGATGTGGATGTCGCTGCTTCTGCATCATAATGCAACTTGACACTTCCTTCACCATCATAATTAAATGTGTCTCCAACATATACCACATCCTTACCCAAAAGCTGGGTCATAGATGTGTTATTCACAGAATTCATGGCCATATAAAGAGCATCAAAATTATCGTTAAGATTCAGGAGTTGCTCTACTTGTGTAAATTGAGATAGCTGAGCAATAAATTCTTCATTCGATTGAGGATTCAAAGGATCTTGATTTTCCATTTGTGCTACCAGAAGCTTCAAAAAAGCATCTTTACCAAGATTTGTCTTATCTCCCGGTTGAACAAACTCTGGACCTTCTGTTTCCTGTAAAAAGGAAACACCATCAAGTGAAACTGACATATTTTCTCCTAAACGCGCTTATCTACTATGTAATCAGAATTTATCGTTTCAACATCTTCTGTTTCAATGTCGTCAAATCCAATATCATCCATACCACCAAAACCAGTATGATCTTCTTCTTCGTCTTGACTACGCAGCTCATATGAACCAAGTTGTAAGCCTAGATCTTGCAATGATTCTTGAACATCTTGTCCAAGATAATGTAAATCACTCATCGCCTCTGATGGAACAACTGCTCGAACATGCACCATAGCTTCTTTTTGAGCAATCTCAAGTTGAATGATACCCGCAGGATCCTTCACCTGAATCTCTAACTTTTGCAGAATCTTTGTATGAAATTCTGGCTCAAAATCTTCTGCTAACTCTTTTGCTTCTTTTAAAAGTTTTGCAAAACTCTGCTCTAGTTTTCGCTTTGGCATTTTCAATTCTTCTTTTGTAGAATTTTTTTCCAATAAAGAACTAGCTTGCGTTCCTTCTGAACGCATTACACCAGAGACAGATCTCGTTGATTTTTCTGTTCCTAAAACACCACCAGATTGGACCCCAGAAGGATTCAGAGGTTCTTTTTGGATTTGCATCTCTTCTGGAATATGAAGAGACTCATCTTGTCCTTTTGAAAACTTCGGGGTCACTATTTCTTTTTCTACATATCGAACAAAGCGAACTTTTGGATCTTCCTCTATTTCTACTTCCTTCGATAAAGAGGTATCTGTAGCAAAGACTTCCAACTGACGTGGGGCCTGCTTCGAATCTTCTAGATTCTTCGAAAAGTCTTGAGAAGGAGTTTTTCGCTTTACATTTTTTACAGTAGGCACAAAATTCGGAAGCGCTGGAATAGCTTCTGCTGCCTGCACTGGAACCTGCTCAGGATTTGACTTGACTATGCCTTCATTCAAAGGAGAGACCACAACTTTTGGCAAAATTTGCGTTATAACTTCAGGTACATCTTCTATGAATGGTACTTCTATCTTAATCGGCATCTCTGCTTTGGGCACTGGAGTATATTGAGGCAAAGGCTGTGACTCTTCAATATCTGCAACAGGAACTTGTGTCTCTTGTGGAACCAACACTGCAGAAGTAATCTGGTCTTCTACCGAGATTGATGCAAGAGTTGGAACTGGAGTACTCAAGACGTTTGTTGGAACCAGAGCAGGAGCGATCAAAGCTTCCACATCTTCACTCTCTTCAAGAATCACTGCATGGTTCTCTATTGGCTCTTCAGCCCCCTTTACGATATCTTGCGAAACATCTTCTTCCAACGTTTTCTGAACTTGTATTGGATTCTCTGAAGGTTGAATCACTTCTTCTTGAAATGGAACAACAAAAGCATCGTTGTCTGTTTGATTCATCGCTTCATTTTGTGTTAGAACATCCATCATAGACGCAAATCCTCCATTTTGGATCGATGTGCGCTGAGATTTTTGATCCATCCCTTGCTGAGGGATTGGATATGAATATGTATCGATAGACATATGCTTTACTTTTCCTTGGTAGGTTCTTCACCCTTTTTGATCGGATGCTGCGCAAGTCTCTCGGTCAGATAAGCAGCCTTATCAGCATTCATTGCCGCAAGAATCTTTCCCGACTTCGCTGCACTCATCTCCTCAAGAACAAGTACAGAAACATCGTCATCTGTTTTTTCAAGGATCGCTGCAGCCTGTTTAGCACGAACCTTTTCAAAACGAGCAACAATCGCTTTGACTTTTTCTTTCTTTTTCCCATCCATCTCTTTCATTTTTTCATCAAGTTCATCACGTATCTCTCTGAGGTCGTCGATCTGATCCTGAAGATTTTTTTTCGCTTCACGGATATTTTTTTCTTTGTTGAGTATATCCTTTTCTCTTCGAATAAGAGCTTGTTGTCGGGCACTAAGTAGTGAAGAGGTGGACTCCAAACAGTCTGCGAATTCCTTCTCTTCTTTTTCTTCTTTGTTCTCGGTATTGGTTGTTTGTGCCACCGCTTGTGCCAAAACAGCAAAGAGAACTCCGACGAAAAACATCCCCGCAAACTTTGCATATGTCCACAGTTGAACTCTTCGTTCTATATTCATCTGCCTCTTCCCCATCGCATGATCGCTACTTCATCATTGATACGATCTACTTGCTTTTTATAACTCTTTTTCTCTTTTTCTTCCAGTGTTTCAATTACTCTTGACATTACTTTGCTTTCTATTTGAGCCTCAATCATTTCCTTTCTACGTTCTTCTGCTACAGTAGACGCCTCTTGAAGTTCTTGTTCTGTCTTCTGTATATCGATATGCCTTTGCATATTCAGGTAATCTTGCAAGACTCGCATCCCCATACTTTCAACTTGAACCTGACGTTCTTCTTCTAGTCTACGATGCTTTTCTCGTACTTGCGTCTCTTTCTCTCTTCTGGTTTGCTCGGCTTGTGCATATTGAAGAGCCTTTTCTCTCTTCTCTTGATCTCTTAACTTTTGCAATGTTGTATAGACTGTTCTCATAATATATGAACCTCATTTTCTATTATAGCTAGCAATCACATCTTTGTGTCAAATTCTTAGGATATATTTCTATGGAGACTCTTGTAAAAGAACAGAGTATTGTTTCTGTAAAGGCATGAAAAAACTACACTCGCGTACGTACTTTTTTCTGTTTGGCTGTGATTCCTTCATATAGCAGTTGCATCAATTTTTTCATCTCTTCAAACGACGTCTTATCCTCACGGTCCTGCTGTAAAAAAGCATCGATCTGAGGTTTAAACTGTATGCTTAAATCCACAAGAGCATCACTTCCCTTCTTATATGCCCCCAAACGAATCAATTCTTCATTCTCTTGATACACTGCGAGGATCTTTCGCATCTCTTGTGCCCATGATAGCTGCTCTCTACTCGCTGTTTCAGACATGGTTCGTGATAAACTTTCCAAAACATCAATCGGAGGATAGTGCCCATAGCTGACAAGGCGTCGAGACAAAACAATATGACCATCCACGATACTTCGAACAGTGTCTCCAATCGGATCGTTAATATCATCCCCTTCTATCAAAACTGTACTTACAGATGTAATACTTCCACCATTCTCACCCATTCCACCTCGCTCAAGTAAGCGAGGTAATAGTGTAAAAACAGACGGTGGATACCCTTTACTTGTTGGGGGCTCCCCTGCAGCCAGTCCAAGTTGTCTTTGCGCCATCGCCAAACGAGTTAAGGAATCTGTCATCATGAGAACGCGCTTTCCTTGATCTCGAAAATATTCAGCAATGGATGTAGCGGCTTGTACTCCCTTGATCTGCAGTGCTGGACTCACATCAGATGTAGATACAACGACAACAGATTTCGATAGTCCCTCAGCAAGATCCCGCTCCATGAATTCACGAACCTCACGCCCACGCTCTCCTACCAATGCAATAACGTTTACATCTGCTTTTGCATGACGTGCCAGCATTCCCATTAGAGTACTTTTACCAACTCCAGAACCAGCCATAATACTAATACGCTGTCCTTCCCCCAAAGATAAAAGACCATCGATTGCTCGAACACCTGTTGGAAGAGTCGCTTCTATTAGTTGTCTTTGTAAAGGATTGGGAGCGCTTGCGTACAAAGAACGAACTTCATTACAAATTGGCTGGGGTTTACCATCAAGTGCGCGACCAAGAGGATCTATGGCTCTCCCCAAAAGAGCTTCACCAACAGGAACATTTATCTGTTGTGATAAATATTCTACAGTATCACCTTTACGTAATACAGGAATTTTATCCAATGGCATTAAAAGAGCAATCTGTTCTCGGAAACCAATAACCTCACAAATAGAACCATGAATATGTGCAAGAGAACCACATGACACCTTTGGAGAACTCGCTTCTATTAATTCTCCAATCACCTTAAGGACAACACCACAAACCGTTCTTCCAGAAACCAATCGTGCTTGATGACTCAAAGATTCCAACCCCAGAACACTCACTCTTTCTCCTTGACCCAATTTTCCAGTAATTCAAAGAATGATTGAAAAACAGGATCAAGCTCCGTCTTCCAAAAGACTTGTTCATGTGAAAAACGCACACCAAGTTGAAGATCTTCTTTTGTCGATATAGTCCATCCTGACCGACCGGAAAGCAACTTTTCCGTTAGTTCTAAGAATTCAGGTGAAACCTCAACATGAATATTTTTTTTGTCACTTAGCTCCATGATCGCTTGCGAAATCATATCGTGTACTGCTACCTGATGAAAATTTGGATCTTGAATAAGTTGCTGTAAAAAAGAAGTCCAAATGGAATATATATGCTCGCGAACTTCACTTTTCCACACCGAAAGTTGATCTTCACAAATCGATACAATCCTTTGAAAATCTTCTCTCTCTTTATCCCAAATTAGTTTTTCTTGCTCGTGATGTTGTTGTTGTTCGGACAATTGTGCTAATAGACGCTCATTTTCTTGTATTGAGTCCTTGTATAAGGTCTCGTAGTCTACTTCGGGTTCACTTGGAGGAGGAGCTTCTTTTTTGGATTGAACACTATGTTGTATCATCGAAGAAAAAGATACAAACGTCGATTTTTTCATTGTTTCTCCAGCAGCTCAACAAAGCAGTGATTATCCTTCTCGACCATAACCCAATCCTGGAATATGTTCTTCATCTGCACGTTTCATCACAGCCGCAATGAGATCCAGCTGAGCTTTTTCTACTTCATCTTTGGCAATACGCATACCTATATTTTCACGGATTTCATCACGCATTTTACTGGAAAATATACCCATAAAATGATCAACAAGCGCATCATCAGCACCATTTAATGCTGTTGTAATCAACTCTTGTCCCAAATCTTCTTTAAAAGTAACCAAAATTTCAACTGGAACACGTATGAGATCGTCAATCTTAACCATGTTCTTACGAAGATTTTCTGACAAGTCTGGTTCTTCATCTTCAACAGCATCGAGGATAGGTCTTCTATCTTCATCTCTCATCTTGGCCAAAATTCGAGCTGTATTTTCCAAACCACCTACTTCTACATAATCATCTACAGCACCCAAAGCCTCTCGTATCGCATTCATTACATCATCTGCCAGATCTCCCGGAATTTGACGTAAACGCGACATACGAATCGTTACATCTCCTTGCCGATGAGGATCCATAAACTTTAAAATTTGAGCAGCATTTATGGGTCCCATAAGAGCCAATGCTACGGCTTGAACTTGCGGCTGCTCTTCTTTTAATAAAGCGGCTACCGCACCCGGTTGGCGATTACCAATAAATATCTCAAAGTCTTTGTTTACTCTTCGAGAAATCAGTGGCATGATATCCGTACGACGATCATCATCAAGTAGATCAGGTAAAACCGATTGAACAAAATCTGGACCGGAATGATGAAATAAGGAAGTTCCATGAAGATCTTCAATGAAATCACGAACGACAGACTCTATCTTCGATTTCGAAGGTCTATCGAGTTCCGCCATCGCGATTCCAACACGCTGAACTTCTTCTTTACTCAACATTCGAAGCATTTGTGCGGCAACTTCCTTACGAAGAAACATTAGAAGTATGGCTGCTTTCTGTACCCCTGTGAGACTTTGACTCTGTTCTTCTGACATTTATATACCTTCTTGAAGATTTAGCTTGACCGAATCCAACGTTTTATTACTTCTGCAGACGGATGCTCAAATCTTTCTACAAGATTGTTCAATTCATTTTTGTCAGCTGTTGTGAAATCACGAGCAAGAAGTTGTAATCTATCCAGATCACCTTCGTTTGCAGTATTGTCTATCTGACGTCTTCTCTCTGTGTCTTTCCTATTTTGATCTTGTTGCATAGAGGATGTGATGGACTGTACAAATGGACGAATAATTCCAATATACATGATCAATAATCCCAAAATCATGACAATGACATACCTCCATTCATTTATCCAAGAGACACCTTCCGAAGAAACTTCTTGAACATCTTGTGAAAGACCTGCAAATGGTACGAAAGAGACTTTTACATCATCACGCTCATCCTTAAACCCTACTGTATTTTTTGCCGCTTTTTCTATATCTTCGCGCAATGTGTCAAGACTATTATCTTGCGAGGTTTTTATCAGTTCATTTGCTGTTGCCAAATCGATCAAAATAGCCACAGATATCCTTTTAATAGAACCAGCCGGCTTCACTTCTCGTTCGTTAACTCGCGTATAATCGTAATTTGTTGAAGACTGAAACTTATTCTCACCATTTCCCTCTTCTGCAGGTGGAGCTTGTTCTGGAAGATTGGTCTCTGCACCAGGAATTCCTTGTGGATTCGCTTCTTTACTCGAGGCCTCATTCAATCGTTCAGATATTGTCACTTGTGTATCTGGAAGTAGTTGTGTTGAATTTTTTTCGACAGCTTCTGTATTCAATTCTACATTTACAGTCGTAGAGATTTGCTGTGTCGATCCAATTACCAATCCAAGAAGATTCATCAACTTCTTTCGATACTGAGACTCATATTTGTATTTCAATTCAAAAATAGAACTACTACCACCATTCATTACATCTTCTTCGTTCTCTTCTTCCCCTGATAGTAATTTTCCAGAATCATCAACGAGAACAACATCTTTTGGAGACAACCCCTTTACGGCACCAGCGACAAGATGTGTGATACCTCTCACTTGTAGAGGAGAAAGCATTGAACCGGGATCAAGTTGGACTGTAACACTCGCAGATCCTTTGCTATTTCTATTCATAAATGGAGAATCTTCTGGCTCTACAATATGAACACGACATGCAGTGACTTCATCCAAAGCATTAATGGTACGCGTTAATTCTCCTTGCAACAAGTTCATGTATACCCAGCGTTCGTGCTGTGGAGATGAACCGAGCTCAATACTTCCCAATGCCTCCATGCCAGAAATACTACCGGAACCTGTAGAAATAATACGTGCTTTTCCAACATTTATATGAGATGTTTCTATTGCCGTGCCATCTGAAGAAATCTTATGATCAATACCCGCATCATCGAGTGCACTGGAAGCTGCTCGAACACGAGAGAGATCCGAAGATCGCAACACTGTAGTGTAATTGTCTGAGCCTGCCCATACGATAACACCAATCATCAAACCAAAAACCAGCATAAAAAAGACAGCTAGCGAGGTTTTTTGCCCACTATTTAGATTGTCGATAGACTCTTTTAACTGTTCGGTTAGACTCACGGAAGTTTCCTAAATTATTTCGAATAATGCTATTTATCTAGGTTTTGGCGTTTTGAAAAGGGAGAAGATTTAAATACTCATATTTATTATCTTTTGATACCCTTCTAGTAATTTATCTCGAATAGATACTGCAAACCGAAGAGTTACATCTGCCTCTTGCAAAGCAATCATTGTACCATGGATGTCCACATCCTCTCCACTCGCCAAACGCTCAAGTTTGAGGTCGGCAACACGTTGAGAATCATCAATATGTTGGATCGCATCTGTTAACCGCTTCTGGACTGGGGTAGACTCCATTTTGGTTTGAAATGACGCCTCTCCTTTCGGAGCCTGAACCCTACGAACCGTTGAAGGAGAATATAGAGATGTAAGATTAGAAGTATTGGGAATCTTCATTTAACTATCTCCAACGCTAAATTGGCAAGCTGATATGTTGTTTCCACGGCAGAAGTATTCGCTTCATAACTCCTCGATGTTGTCATCATATCAACCATCTCATACAAAATATCTACATTGGGATATCGTACATATCCTTCTTCATCCGCATCCGGATGAGCAGGATCAAACACCTGTCGAAAATCTGCTTGACTCTTTTTTATATCAACGACTTCTACCCGGGCCATATTTCTATCGACTTGACTTCCAAAAGGATCATGTGTAATCGCCTTAAAAACAGGCATTTTTCGACGGTAAGGTTCTCCTTCTTGTGTAGAAGTACTACGCGCATTGGCTATATTGGATGAAATAGCCTGCAAGCGGACTCGCTGAGCACTCATACCACTTGCGGAAATGCGTAATGTATCCAAAATATTCATCTATCCCTTCCCATTACTTGCTATAAAGCGAATCATTCCCATTCGCTTACTGATTCCTTTTGTCACAGTTCGAAACATCATTGCATTTGACTTTAATCGAACCATCTCTCTTTCTAATGAAACTGAGTTTCCATCTATTACCCAAGGAGCAGGCTCTTGTTCATAAATTTCAGGCTCTTGAGTTGTACCACTAAGTCCGGAAAAGTGTCGATGATCTGTTTTTTTCATCGCTTCATCATTGGTACCCACTGCATCTTTCAATAGCTCATCAAAACGTATTGAGCGAGCTTTGAAAAAAGGAGTATCTACATTGGCTATATTACTGGTTGTAAGTGAATGTTGCTTTTGACGTAAGTCCAAAACAGAATTCAAACCAGTATGAAGCCTATCGAATAATAGATCTTTCATACTTTACCCCCTTTTTAAAACTACCACGATATATAGTGAGTTGAATGGAAAAAATCAAACATTTTCACATCTCTGCCATCAAGAGTATCCTTACTTACTTTGTGATTTCCATTTTTCATACTCTGTTGTAAAATCATCATTATCTTTCTTTTCGCGCAATAATTTATTCCATAAGAATTCTTCTTCTTCAGACCCTGGAAGAATTTCAAAATTACGACCATCATATTTAGACATCAGATAGTTCATTCTCGCTTCCTCTTCGGGTGTGACTCCCTTCTGAATCTTTGCATAGTCTAAATATGCTGTTGCATCTGTAACTTTACTGTTTTCTGCCGCACAATGAGCGAAACCGTACATGTGCGCTATAGAAAAGACAGCATCAATTTCGGGCTGAGATAAGATTGCGGGGGTCACCTCACGTACAAATTGATCACACTTTTCTTGTTGCGAAAAAACGACCCCCAATAAGTATCGAGCTTGGGTTCGAAACTGACGAGAGGCTTTCACCTTACGTAATATCTTTTCAGCATCTTCATAACGCTCATCATCTATCAACAGTTCTGCTCGTAAAATTTCTATTTCATTCTTTGTCTTTGCCGAGAGATTGTCCGTTGATATTAGCGCAAGTGTTGCCAAACCTTCTCTTCGACCATTTCGAGTCTGCTTATATAATTTGGCTGTGGTAATAAAACTTTTTGCTTCTTCTTCTTCTGTAAAGAAAGGCTGTTGTTGTGGTCGAAGTTTACGCGTTAAGAAAATGGCTTCTTCCTCAAAGCCAAAATTCATATATGCATCAATGACATGCTGAAAGACTTGTGGATCCAAAGCATAATCCAACATATCATCAAACCAAATTTCTTCATGAAGCTCTATAATTCCTCCCCAATCTTCTTTCTCTTGCAAGTCAATCACTTCTAAGTAGTATAGAGCCCATAAATTTGAGCCAGCATCAGACAAACGCGCCTGCTCAAATTCAAGAATAAACTTTTTCCACGCTTTCATTGCATAGGTAGGAGCACTCAACATTGTATGAATTTGCGCGATCAAATACATTGCTTCGGCTCTGGCCTCTTCTTCTGATGCCAGATTATTGGCTACTCGATACAGAAATGGAATGGTATGAGGCCACTTTGCATGAACATTAACTTCTTCGTTTAGAATAGCCAAAATATGACGCATCATCGATAATTCTTGTGGAACACTTCTCCAAACTTTTTTGGCTTCATCCATACGATCATCAACATAAAGAGCATCACCATAACGGAGAGCTACACGCGTATCTTTTTCTGGCTCGTCTAAAAATACACCTCTATCGTATAAGTCTGAGAGCAACTCCAAACTTTCACGATAATAGCCACTCATTTGAAAAAGTTCTGCTGCCAATAAAAGATGGTTCGGCTCTGCAGTCATAGCTCGTAATGTCTGTGCCAACTTCTTTCTACTCGGATACCCAGTTTCATGACTCAAATATGCGAGAGCCCCTAAGGTTTGTAAATCACTTCCACCATATGAATATGCACTTTGAACACCTTTTTGATAGGTTCCCCATTCTCTTTTACGTAAAGAGAGGTGTGTGTCTACAATTGCACGACAACGAGGAGAAGTACTCCCAATTCTATCTTGGTGTTTTTCAAAATAATAATCCGCTTCGAAAAATAATTCTTCCTGATAATACTTCCACCCAAGAGCATACAGAGCATCTCCCCACTCTGTAAACATCGCTTCTGATTTCATTAGATTATAATAAGCTTTTAATTCAGCTATTGATTTCTCCCTCAGCGAATCTTTGGGTGAACATAACGAAAAAAATTGATTGTCGAACTGCAGTGGAAGAGACATCGCTCCTCCATGGAGGAATAAGATCTTCATATCTGGAGGATAGATCTGATCTTGTTCTTCTTCTGTCGCCGTCAGAAACTCTTCAACACTATATGGAGAATCGTATGAAACATATTCTATTCCTCGATCCTCTAGGACCCAGATATCCATGTATCCATTACTAATGGTGACATCCAAAGTATAAATATCCAAATAAAAGAAGATTCGTAGAACCCAAGAATCTTCATCCAATCGGACTGGAACCAATCTTTGAATCTTATCTGTATAGATCGACCTGTATTTTTCTTCGAATTTACACTTGGGGCATTTGTGTATCACAACTTCTGACATTTTTGGTTGAATCTTTTGAAGGACATGTACATAAGAACCTTCTTTGACTGGCAATCGCAGTTCAGCCGTCACAGGCTCTTGCGCTTGAACCAGTCCAAACCAAAAAAAAATCGTAATAAGTAAAGTTGACATTGTCACACCTAAAACCGAGTATTCAAACCCACACCTAATCTCAAGGCGGACAGATTAAATCCTTCACCAGCACCAAAACCAAAGATTTGATGAAACCTTTGTCCAATGTGAACTTCTACATCCATCTGTTTGGGACCCATTTGAACACTCGGATGCTGTTGCTTTTGAACAAGATTTGTTTTTATACGAAAACCACTACGAAAATCCATTCCTATTTTGGTTCCTGCAATCGTTGTAGAAGGAGATGTTTCCAAAAAATGCACCATTGATAACCCAATACCAATAAAAGGCTCCACACGTTCATTTCCAAATAGGACGTTGGCATGTAAGACTGTAGGGATAATCTGTAGGTTTGATTTGTTATTGTTTCCAGATAAATCGATCAGCCCAATCTGAGCTCCTACAGAAAAATGTTGGTGAAAACGATAACGTAACGAAAGATCAACAAAAACTTCAGATGCCTTGTACACTTCAATAATTGAAGGGTCGGACCAAAATTCTCCGACTAATCCCACCATTATTCGAGTTTCTTGGGTATCAAACCCAGACATACCCCATTTTGAAGAAACTTCAGGCTCTTGAGAAAAAGCAGTAGAGGCTGTAAAAATAAGAAAATTAAGCATTTCGATCAAAACCAATTATGGGTCGTTTTTTAGAGAAGGAGCTGTATGCTGACTTTGCTTTTTTAAGCTTTGGAAGATTCTCTCCTTCTTTTAACAAGTTACGAAGTCTCTTTCGAATCTCTTGCTCAATAAAGTCAACACAAACTTTGGCTCTTTGTGCAATTTCTGGATTTAACCACTGTTTTCCATCATATAAATTCTGAATAAGACTATCAAAATATACTGCATCAATATCACCATCTACAATACAAGAATCCTTCATTCGTTCCAAAGATTCTATGGTTTGCACAAGTTTTTTGTGTGATAACACTAGGGCTCCTGAGGAGAGAAAGCCTCTTTGAAGCCATCATATATACTTTGAGCAACTTCTATCGCCTTTTCAAGACGATCAGCATCCCCTTCAAATCCAGAACGAGAAATTTCTCGAATAATCCATAAATATAGACCATGTAAATTCTCTGTAAGCTCGCCCCCCTCATCATGATCGAGGCAGGCTAGTAATTCTGAAAAAATCTTTCTTGATAGCTGCATTGGATGGACCGCAGATCTTTTATCTTCTGCCTGCAAATAGCCATGAGCTTCCCACAGGCTCACAATCGATTTTTCAAAAAGACGAAGAACAAGTTCTTCATTCGAGGAGACACTTACACTGTGTTCTTTATATGTCTTAATGCCCTTCATTTTTTGCTCCCGCTCTTCTTTTTTATACTCTGTTTAGAGAGTTCTCGTCAAGTCCGAGAGATCATGATGTTGCCTTTGGAGCAAAATAAGCACCAAGGAAACTCGAAGCAGTTTGTGCATTTCCTGCTATTTTTTCCATAGCGGTGAATTGATTATACAAACGATTCTCATACGCTGTTATTCTTTTCTCCCATCGAGTTACTTGCTTTTGTAGAGCTTTTATCTGATTTGTGGTATTCGTTTGAATCGTTGCTATTGTACCTGTACTTGATGTAGTATACGTTGTTACCAGTGCTTCCATTGCGGATGAAAAGCTTAGGTCACTTGATTGATCAGCAAACATAGCTTCGATGTCAAGCTGCTGACTGAGTAATGCTGTTTTAAAATTCGCTTCTGTGAAAACAAGCTTTCCTGTGGAAGAGTTAAACGTAACTCCCATCTTGGATAATGCGTTTATCGGTGAAATAATATTTCCGCTACTATCTGTATTATTTCGTGAAGTTTCGTTCATTGTGGTTCCATTTGCATTTTCGAAACTTGCATCATCATACACCTTGGATACAGCAGAACGAAGCTGATTTACCATATTACGAACATTGGAATCACCAAGAAAAATCCCTTTGGCACCCGTTGTTGCATTATACGTATTATTCGCCTTATAAAAGTCGATAATGTTGTTGTATGCGCTGGTAAAAGTTTGGATCTTCTCTGAAACACTTGAAATATCCAAAGAAACAGCTACATCTTGTGCTGCAACACCTGCATCTTCTTGATCGCCGAGAGCTGTAATTGTTAGTCCTGAAACCGCATCGGTAAAGACATTTGTCGCAGATTCTACAGCAACGGAATTAATCGTTGCTTCTGCATTTTGTCCTGTCACACGGGTTACTGATGTACCTGTTGTGTTTAACGACGTTCCAGATGTACCTGTAGCAGTGTAATTCAATGAAAAAGTAAAATCTTTTCCTGTCTTTTCTGATAATACAACCAACCGGTATGGATTGGTTGAAGCACCTGTGTTTAACACATAAGAAGTAATTCCTGATTTCGCATTGAGTGCGGATGCAAGTGTAGATAAATTATTGTTATCTGCACCGGAACTAATCGTCATGGTAAAATCACTAAATCCTGCACTTGAATTAAAATTAACTTTAAATGTTCCATCCTTGATTGTTGCTACGCTTGAGGAAACAGTATTGAGAATGTGCATATCAGACTTTGCCATCTGTGTAATTTGAACAGAGTATGAACCGGCAATCGCACTACCGGTTGTTGAAGCAGAAAAATAACTGGAAGCAGCACTAGGGATGGCTGTAGAAAAAGAACGAAAGTTGGAAACTTTCTGAATATCAGTAAGCGACGTTTTTACTGAAGTCATTAGAGTATTTAAAGTGCTATACGCAGCATTCTTCGTATTAAGCTGAGATATCTTTGTTTCGAGAAGGGTTTTTGGTTGCGCGGCCGCTTTGGATAACTCTTGTATAAGAGCCGTTGTAGACAAACCTGAAATAACTCCATCTGTTCGAATCGCCATAAGACACCTTCCCTATAAAAATGATAAACGTAAAATTAAAAAAACTGGCCTATCCGTATATACGGAAGACCAGTTTATTTCCAAAGACTTAGCTGAGGAGAGAAATGATGGACTGAGGAATTGCTTTCGCTTGTCCAAGAGCCGCAACACCAGCTTGTTGCATGATCTGGTAACGAGTCATGTTCGCTGATTCAGTTGCATAGTCAACATCAAGAATCTGTGATGAAGAGTTTGCAAGATTTTGTGAGTAGTTGCTTGCTTCGTTCAATGTGCTTTCCAAACGATTTTGGAATGCACCAAGAGTAGAACGTGAACTGTTTACTGACTTGAGTGCTGTATCGATAATATTGATCGCTGTTACAGACTGAGCAAGAGTAGTAATACCATCAGAAGATATGGAGGAAATTCCCAAAGAACCCCAAGTAGCAGCAACAGAAGCAAGATTAAGAAGAATCTTGTTGTCAGCATTCTTGTGAATACCTACTTGAAGAGCAAAACCTGTTGTGGATGAGTTCAAAACCTTTGTACGGTTGAAGTTCGCAACAGAAGCAATACGCTTGATTTCGTTTGCAAGAGTAGTGAATTCTTTTGAGATCTCTGAACGGTCACCAGAGTTATAAGTCTGGTTGGATCCTTGAACAGCAAGTTCACGCATACGAACAAGAATGTTGTATACTTCGTTCAATCCACCTTCTGCAGTTTGAATGAGAGAGATACCATCGTTTGCATTTCTCATTGCTTGCTTGAGAGATGTGTTGTCAGATGTTTGACGAGTTGCAACAGAAAGTCCTGCAGCGTCATCAGAGGCGCTGTTTACACGAAGACCACTAGAGATCTTGGCCAAAGAACCTGTCAATTTGTTTTGAGTGCGGTTGAGTGTCTTGATAGAGTTCAACGCTGCCATATTATTTCGTACTGTTAATGCCATGATAAGCCTCCGAAAAAGGATAAAAATTGTTAGCTCTGAATTTGTCGGATTATCGTGTGATTTTTTTTATAGGATATTGAATAATATTTTTATTTTATTTTTTTTTTGAATTTTTTAAAATAAGAAATCTTCATAAAACCAATACAGTACGACACAAAAGGAATCTTTTGTATTCCTTGAAGTTTTTAGAATTCCTATCTTTGTAAAGATCATGTCTGTGTTTAGACTCTAAAAATATTAATGTATAAAACGATCGTTTGAATACCAGAACCTAACATTCCTACAACAATTCCGGTTCGTCCCATCCACAAACCAGAGTCCTGTTTCTTTTTTCTTTTCTGAATAAGCCCGTATATTCCAACAACTACAGCCAAAGGACCAAGTATAATCCCTGCTACAGGGAGAACAGAAAAAACTCCCATATAGTAAGAACACAAAATCCAGCCATTCGGTGGGTCTTGTTTTGACATGGAAGCTCCTTGATTTATTATAATAAAATATATGTACTCTCTAATTGGCTTCTTGACTGGAGATACTGGTTTGACTATATTTATATAGGAAAGAATTATTCTTTTCAAATAACAAATCCTTTTAATTTGGAGAGCATCATGCGCTGGCGTCCTTCTCCTCGCCCAAAGCCGACACCAACTCGCTAATATTGTATCTAATATAATGTCTTTGCGATTTGCTTCGGCTTTTGGTTTGCAAACCCCACCTCTACCAAAAGGTCCTCCATATCTATGTCTGGATCTAATTGACTGGGTGGGGTTTCCTTTTTGGTTAGAACCATATGATTCTCGATTGATCGATATTCATCATGGAGAACCTGCTCCCACTCCTCCTCTTGAAAATTTAGAGGGAATGATTCGATATTGGGAAGAGCATCCTGAATGGATGGACATGCTCAACCCACAATCACCTGTTTTTGAAGACAAACAAATAGAATCTGCACTCTATCTAGATTTTTGGGGTAATCATGTTCCTGTTGAGAAAAAAGTTCTTGATATAGGTGGAGGAGTAGGCAGGATTACCCAAATATTACTCCAAAAAAATTGTTCTATTGATCTTGTGGATCCAGATCTACGTAGTCTATGGAGAGCTGTTTCTATGGCTGCGGGTGGGCCTGGATCATTAGACGTGCATTGGAGTACAGGAGAACATATGCCAGATCTTGGTGTATTTGATTGTGCAGTTGCATGTGAAGTTCTCAATTACGTAGAAGATCCACAAAAAATAGTAGATCGCATATATACCAGCCTCAAACCAGGAGGAACTCTACTCATAAGCTTGGAAGCAAGATGGGGTTGGGCTATGTCTTCTGATGTAGCTGCTGGAAGTATAGAGTCTTTCTTTACAGATGGAATCGTTCATGTCCCACATGATCGTTGGATTCGAACATACACAAGAGAAGATGTTATAAAATTACTGTATCGTTTTTCTTCTATACAACTTCAACCAAGTCACTATGCTTTTTCTGGTCCTTTTGAGATGGCAACAGGCTTGCTTCCTCTAGAAAAAGCGATAAAGATAGAAAGGCGGTTTCGCAATCATCCCATTGCCTGCAAGTTAAATAGAGCTTGGATGGTCATTGCACACAAATAGGAGCAAAGATGCGTGTTCTTTTGGTTCAACCACCACGATGCTATTGGCCATATACATCCGAAGGAGATAATTTTCTCTTGCAGCAAGCACTTCCTGCACTGGCGGCAGTTGCACAACAACGTGGGGATGACATAAAAGTCATAGACTGTATGCCACTACATGTAGGATGGAGAACGCTATACGATGAAGTCAAAGCATTTCGTCCTCATGTTATTGGATGTGGTGAAAACCATGCATTGTACGCATCCGAAGCTCTTCGTTTTTTTCAACTATGTCGAGAAGCTGCACCAGAAGCGATCAACGTAGCGGGAGGCGGTCACTTCTCCAATCTGGCCCATCGATATACAAGCAATCCAAACATTGATGTCATATGTATCGGTGAAGGAGAAATCACATTTCATAAGATATTGGAGGCTGTTGAATCAGGAAATCCTGATTGGCATTCCATTAATGGATTGGCTTTTGACGAGGGGGGCTCCATGGTTCGAACCCAGCCTGCATCCTTAGTCAAAGACCTAGACACCCTTCCTATTCCAGCCTATAATCTCATGCCCATGCACCTGTATGGAAAGAGTCGATATTTATTCTCTCCAGGAGGCTCTACTCTTCATCACTCTCGAGGATGTACGTCCAAATGTAGTTTTTGTGCATGGTGGACCACCATGGCCGACCGAAAAATAGATAGCGATGGGAACGTAAAACTTTCCCCAAGATGGCGATCAAAATCAGTCGATCGCATGATGGAAGAAATTGAGATCCTATATTACAAATATGGTAAACGTTCATATGTTTGGGTTGATGAAAGTTGGAATATCGATCCAAAATTTAATTATGAATTTTCCCAACGAATGATTCGATCTGGAATGAAAACAAAGTGGATGACGTTTATGAGAGCGGACTGCTTGGTTCGCGATCACAACAAGGGAATTTTGGCTGATCAGATAAAAGCAGGATTACGACATATTCTTATCGGAGTGGAACGCGCAGAAGATGATAATTTAAAAGGCCTCGATAAACGTTTCTATACCGGAGGAGTCGCCGAACAAGCGATTCAGATCATGAAAACCCATCATCCGGAAGTATTTATTCAGTGTACATTTATTGTTGGCGTAAAAAATGAAGATCAGGACACTCTAAAATTACAAGTAGAACTCGCCAAGAAAATCGACGTTGATTTTCCTGCATTTCATCCGATCACTCCTGTTCCCGGAACACCGATTTATGATGATGCCATAAAAAATGGACACATCACAGAAGAAGATTTTGACGATTTTGACTGGATGACACCAGTCCTAAATTCCGATTACCTAACAAAAGATCAAATTGCAGACGAACTGTATCGCATGAACAAACTGTTTGTGAACAGCAAATGGTTATTCCGCGGATTGTTCTCAAAAGATGATTACAAAAGAGATATGTATATCTGGTTTTCAAAAGTATCTCTCAAGCAATTTGGCCAAGCTGTGAAGCAACGCATTAATCCTCTTGATGTCTCTCATTATCAAGCCTTGGTCAAACCAGACTGGTATGACCACTAAACAAGAAGTCATGAATTTGTTATGTAACAAAATGTAGTACATTCGTAACAAATTCACGTTTTTTGTGATTCCTTTCGTTCAAAGTGACACAAATTCTTCTTTCTCGGTTAAAGGGATAGCGAAACATCTAGATATTTGAATCATCGGAGTCACAATGTCTGTTTATATCCTACTCAGCTTTATTTTATTAGGGGCCTGTGATGCCCCAAAAGACAAATCTACTACAACAAAAGAAAATATTCCGTCCTTGAAAGAAGCTTCCCAAAAGATTGATCAACCCAAAGAAACGTCCAAGTCTATTTCTAGAGCAATATTATCTCAAGACAAAATCGATTTCTATAAAAAAGAATTCCCCAACGCCGTAGGTTTTAACAAACGAGATATCCCTGCAGATTTCCTTTCTGAAATAGATAAAAGCAATAGCTCATACTACGAGGTTCTCGACCAAAACAATACCGTTATCGGCTATCTTCGTGACTTTATGGGCCCTGTCACCAGCGAGGAAAATTGTGCTTGTAATCCATTGTCATTGACACTCGCATACAACACAGATTTTTCGCTAAAAAATCTTATCTCTGTTGCTCCCCTGCAAAAATATGGGCATGAAGCACTCACAGAAGAAGAACATAAAAAGATGGTCTCCATTGTACAAAATCCAAGTCCAGATCTTCTTTCTCTACAAGCACCACAAGACATGATCGATGGTTCTACTGGAGCAACGAGTCTTACATATAAAGATAAAGTTGTAGACAAAGCTGGTTATTCTTCTTGGCGGCTTGCACGTTTATCCATGGAAACTGCTCAGATTTTACAAGGTGCACCAATACAACGAGACATGGACCGATTGCAGAAAAAAATGCAAGGAGCCGACACACCCAAAATCCAAAGAGAGAGACTTGTAGAATTTATTCCGACAGCAGAGAGCGACTATCTCAAGCAGCGAGCCATATTCATTCTTTCAGAACTCTATTTACAAGGCTTGAGTATTGGTGAAAAAACAGATTCACAAGTTGAGTCCATTATCTTAAATGCCAATCTGGGAGCCATGCAAGAGGCTGAGCTTCTCATAAACCTCTGTCTTGCATTTGTGGAACAAAAAGCAGCACCAGATTTTGTCTCAAAATGTATAAAAAAATTAGATTCCAATCCCCAAAAGGAAGGTTTTTCCGCGCAAATAGCACTACTAAAAGGGATGGAACTATTCGAAAAAGGAAAAGGAAAAGAAGCCATACCTCTTCTGGAAAAAGGCCTTGCAGTTGGATCTATTTCTCCAGAATTAAGACAAAAGATGGCCTTGGTTTATAAAGAGCTCAATGAAACCAAGAAATCTTGTGCACAGCTAGAAGAAATATATGTGGAAGCGCCCAAATGGCCCAATCTAGAATCGATGTTGCAAGAGTGCGGTGACACAAAGAAAATCACGAAAAAACTCGACTCTAAAAGAAAGAAAAAGTTACTATCCAGTCGATTAGATGCTCCCCAAAAAGCCTCAATTATGAGCCTAAAAGATGAAGAAGGGAAACAAAAATCGATCGATCTAAGCTCTACTGGGAACAAAACAGTCATCGTATTTTTTGCCACATGGTGTCCACACTGTCAAAAAGAAATGCCAAGACTGGTTGAGTTTTACAACACGTTACAGCTATCACCTCAAAAGAATGAGATTGAACTTTTGGCAATCCGAGCCTCAACAGCGAGAGAAACCCAAAGTTTCGCTGATTTCAAAAAGCAGTATGGAATTCCATTTCCTATTATGACAGATGAAGGAATCGCATTTGAGAGTTTTGCTTCGAAGCAAGGAGTTAGCCCAGGATTTCCGATGATGGCGATCGCAAATGCAAAAGGAGAAGTTGTGTACTTTCTTTCCCATGGAGATCACAACGACACATCAAAAGAACTCTTCTGGCTGTTGGAATCCTTATAAATATCGTATCGATATCAATGTGATATCAAAATTTTCGTCATCACGCGAGATTTGGCATAGATACACCATCACATACCTGATATGAAGCATCGAAACTATTTTTGGAGAATATATGTTTATGAAAAATAAAAATGATTTTTGGCCAGTAGTTGTCACATTTTTGGTTTTCGGCCTACAGTTCTCTGCTCTTTTTCTCCCTCTTTTATGGTCGTTCCTGGCATCTTTAATTGTTTTGTATGCCTGTGGAACCACTGCTGCATTTCAACATCATCACGGTCACTGTTCTGTGTTCAAAAAAAAGAGACTAAACCAAATTTTGGATAGTGCTATGAGTTTTCAGTCTGGTATTACTCCCTATGCATGGATTCTCCATCATAATATCGGACATCATGGGAACTATATGAATCAGTATCCTCAACAACAAGAAGAGAAGATAGATGCTTCCAATTGGACCAGAGAAGATGGTTCTGTCATGGGTAGATGGGAATATGTTTGGTATAACCGTGTTCGAATGCACGAACGATGTGCAAAAGTCGGAAAGAAGGCGCGTAAGATCTTTACAAAATATGTTTTATTTCGCAGAATCCATTTCGCTCTCGTTGCTATTTTTCTCAGTTTGGGGCTTTTTGTTGGTGGATGGATGGGGTTACTCTCGGCAATCATTCACTTTGTAGTAATTCCACAAATGATGGTTCTCTTTGTCTTCGAAACAACCTACGACCACCATTCTGGGTTATTTACCGATAACAAACATGAAGCATCGCGAAATATATTGGGGACTTTTTACAATACGGCTCGATTAAACTTGGGATACCATACCGCACACCATATAAAACCAGGTTTGCACTGGTCTGAACTACCAGAATACCATGCATCTATAGAATCCAATATCCCAGAGGATCTTATTGACAGCGACTATAATTTTTTCAGCGCGATGGGAAAAACTATGTTTGCTACAAAAGCGTCAAAATAACGTTTTGTATACGAAACAATCTTTTATACTGTAGCCCATTTTCCAATTCCCACTTTCGGGACAGCTCTACGAATTGTAGATTTAATGATTTCACCAAGTACTTGTGCGCCACCGGCCATTTCAAGTAACTCGGCACGTCCTTCCGACTTAGAAAGTTTGCGACGAATTAGGTCTGGGCGCAGATAGAACTTCATATACGCTTTGGTTCGATATGCTCGAAGCTGCTCTGCAGAAAAAGTCTCTGTCTCAAGCTGTGGAATCGCACCACCACCATCAATGGTATACTGCTTCCAAAAATCTCCATCCACATAGCCTCTTTCTTGTGCAACACGGTATAAATCTGTTGCTGGCAGTGCTGTTGCCACCGAAAATGAAGCCCAATCTAACCCCAATCCAGAAGCAAAATCAATCATGTCTTCTACATCTTGTGGAGCTGCATCGTAATATCCAACCATGAAGTATCCTCGTGTGTCGACTCCCTCTTCACGGCAAATTCGAAATGCTTCAATGGTTTGTTCTCTGGTGATCTGTTTATTCATAATTTTCAACACACGATCAGTTCCCGCTTCTACCCCCATATGAATAGATCGCAGACCTGCGCGCTTCAAAAGACGAACAATCTCTCGGTCTACAGTATCGACACGAGCTCGGATATTAAACTTTACTTTTAAATTTCTGCGTAATATCTCTTCAGAGAAATTACGCATTCGTTTTTTGCCGATTGTGAAGGTCTCATCAAAAAATACAATCTCCCTGATTCCATAGTTGTCAACCAAATACTCCATCTCATCTACAACCAGCTTTACATCTCGAAACCGCAACTTCTCAGAATATACCTGTGAACAATAGCCACAATGCCATGGACAACCTCTCGTTGTCACCATCGTTGCGAAAGGGCGAAGAAGTGTAAGGCAATGATAATCACCAAGAGGCATCAAATCCCATGCAGTCATCGGATACTTGTTGATATCACGACTCAAAGGTCTTGGAGGATTCTTAATAACATCTCCATTAGACAATCGAGCCACTGTTCCTTGTATGTCTGTCCATTCAGACCCTGACTCTATTCGGTCACAAATTTCAAGCAGTGTGTCTTCTCCATCTCCAACAACTGCGAGATCAAAACACTCCCAAGATAACGATTCTTCTGCATAAATGCTGAGCTGTGGTCCCCCTACAACAATCAGGGTCTCTGGAGATGTCGCGCGAACCATTTGTGCTATTTCAATGACAGCGGGCCATCCCAATGTCTTTGCTGTCAATGCAACAATGTGTGGATCATAGTCTCGTACACGACTTGCAGCATCTTTGGGGTACATGTTCTCTACATGTAAATCCACCAAGTCGACATCATAGCCATTTTGACGAATCCAAGCAGCAAGGGTTCCCAAAGCAAGAGACGGAAAAATACCGAGCTTCTCTGCCGCTTTCTTAGATAGAGGCTGCTGATCGGCAGCTTCATGATACTTGATGAACATGACACGGGTATTTTTTTTCGACATATAGATCCTCATAGAACAAAAGAATTTTATCACAATGTAACCAAATGTCAAAAGCCATTTGTACTGATATAGAACTACTTTTGTATGTTTTTTGGGTCGTATTGACTTTTTCTACCAAACGGAATAGATTTTTTTGAATTTTGGCGTTTCTTTTGAGGGTCTTCTATGTTCAAAAACCTATTAAAAAGCAGTGTAACCATTGCACTAATGGTCATCACAGTTGTACTGTTGTCCATCACCATCGCAATGCTCAACAACACTGAGCACAATCTAATTAAAGATAACAAATTATTGAAGTCTCGATTGGAAAAAGCTGAACTTGCTGCAGCTGGTGCACAAAATACAAGCCGTGATTCTGAAATCAAAGGGCCAAATGCAAAGTATGCCCTTGCTTTCACCGACCCACAAAATCTACTCAGTATCGATCCCGTGGAATGGATTCCTGAAAACGCCACCAAAGGCGGTATGCTAAAAAGCTACTTGGGCTCTGATCCAAAAGGACTAAATTTTCTCACGCAAAATGGTTCAGATGTAAGCGCGCTGCAAGGATACATAGGAATTAGTCTTGTAGGTCGCCACAAAGAAGACACATCCAAATACAGGCCGGAACTCGCCTATCATATGGCACGTACAGAAGACTTCCTCACCTACACATTTCGTATACGCGACGATATCTTTTGGCACAAGCCTACACTCGACGAAACCAATCCTCAATACAAATGGCTTTTCGAAGGAAATACTTGTAGAGATGGACATTTTATCAATGAGCGTTGTCGCGTAACTGCGCACGACATTGTGTATATGATGGACATGATGATGAATAATCAGGTTGCAGGAGCTGCTCCCGGTCGTTCATACTATTCCAACCTCAAAGAATATAAAGCAATCGACGACTTCACATTTCGAGTATCCTTCTCTAAGAAAACGCAGACACAAGATCGAATGGTTCGAGGAATATTCCCCATGCCTGAGTTTTTGTATGCATACGATGAAGATGGGGAACGATACGATGACTCCATTGCAGGAACCAAATTCGAGGCGCACTGGTATGATCCAAACACCATTGGTGCAGGTCCTTATCGATTTATATCCTTTGACCCAAGTGTAAAAATTGAATTAGAACGAGATCCTCGATACCCACTTGGTGGAAACGCATACAGCAAAATACTCTTTCAAATTGTCAACGAAGATCTCCAACGCGTACGAAAGTTCAAGAACGAAGAATTGCACTACACTGGTCTATCTCCTTCTCAATATCGCACGGAGGTTCTGGAAGCAGATGAAAAATCTCCGTTCAAAAACGGAACCTTTGGATCTGGAGAATTTTGGTCTCATACCTACTTTTACATCGGTTGGAACAACCAATCCCCATTATTTTCAGACAAACGTGTTCGAAATGCTATGAGTCATGCTTTTAATGCTGATCTACTCCTTGAAGAAGTCATGATGGGACTTGGGAAACGGTGTACGGGCCCAATGCCCGCATTTTTACCTCAGTACGACCAAACCCTTCCTCCTATTCCTTTCGATCTAGAAAAGGCCAAAAATCTTCTTGAAGAATCAGGATGGATAGACAATGATGGAAATGGTATCCGCGAAAAGGTTATCGAAGGAACCAAAACAGAATTTGAATTTAGTCTGACCATTTACGGCTCTTCGAAAGAGTACAAAACCATTGGCGATATCTACAAAGAAGACTTGGCCAAAATTGGTGTTAAAATGAATGTTCAACCACAAGAGTGGTCCAACCTCCTCAAAAAAGTTGATTCGAAAGAGTTTGATGCTGTCACACTGGCATGGGTATCCAGTCCAGATGTAGACTTTCGTCAGATATGGCACTCAAGCGAAGCTGACAAGCCGCAATCCTCCAACTACATCTCATTTCGAAGTAAAGCGGCAGACAAGATTATTGAAGAACTCGAAGAAGAATTCGATGTCGAAAAGCGTCATGCGCTCGCAAAGCAGTTTCACAAGCTTATCTATGATGAGCAACCCTATACGTTCTTCTATACACGTCAAAATAAGTACTACTGGAATAAAGAACTTGAAAACGTGAAAGCACAGCTCACACGACCTTACCTTAATGCACGCGCTTGGTATTTAAAGGGAGAATAGAGCATGCTGTTTTATATTATCAAACGGATGTTGCTCATTATTCCAACGTTCCTCGCCATATCTCTTATCGTCTTTGCGATCGTAAACTTTGCACCGGGAAATCCTGGAGGCAGACAAATAGGATCTGAAGGAGGGCAACAGGCCAATACAGGAGAGCAAAGAGAATCGTATCGAATATTTAAAGAACAATTCAATCTCGACAAACCCGTTATTCTAAATTTTCGATACAATCTGACAAAAGACGAGGTTGTCGATGTTTTGGCCAAAGTGCTTAATCCTGTAATTGAGATAGATGGGAAAGAAGAGAAAGAATATGGACTTGGAGAGCAAATCGAAAGCCAAGAATATCTAGAAAATCTAGGAAGATATGCAGTCCCTTCTTTGATGGAGATCCTAAACACACATCCGGAAGTAGAATACAGAGCATTAGCCAGTCAACGATTAACCATTAATGCACGACAAAGATTACAAGGTGAGTTTCGCAAGGATCTGACCAAAGCACAGCGAGAAACCAATAAAAAGATTTCAGATGAAACAGCAAGCTTCAAAGGCCAATACTTTCTTGCTTTATCTCCAGAAGATGCAGAAGATGCAGAATCCAAGACCGAAGAAGAAGTCAAAGAGTTTTGGAATCCATGGTACGAACAGAACAAAACAGACTGGGAGTATTCTACTGGAGACATCTTCTCCATAACCTTTACCGACACACGATTTGCAAAATACTGGTATAACCTATCTCAGCTAAATTTTGGGGTCTCTCACCGTGACAAACGTCCTGTTCTAGAAACGGTTCTCAGCAAGCTCAAGTACTCACTCACCCTTGCCGTAACATCCGTTTTTCTGGCCTACCTTATTTCACTTCCTCTTGGGATATGGTCCGCTGTGAATCACAATAGCAAGGCAGATCGAGCTGTAACAGTGGTGTTGTTCATGCTGTATTCTTTGCCTTCTTTCTTTGTTGGGGTTGTACTTCTAAATCTTCTCACTGTGGAATATAGAATATTTCCCACGGCAGGTTTTGAAAGCCTAAATGCAAGTGAAATGACAACACTTGAATATATAAAAGATGTCATGTGGCATGTTTTCTTGCCTATTTGTTGTATGACATATGCATCCTTAGCTGCGTTGTCTCGATATGCCAAAACGGGTCTATTGGATATTATCAATGCTGACTTTATACGTACCGCACGTGCAAAAGGTCTTCCAGAAAGTGTTGTCATTATCAAACATGCTGCCCGAAATGGAATGATTCCCATCTTGACACTCATCGCAACACTACTTCCAGTTCTCATCGGTGGCTCTATTGTAATAGAACAGATCTTCGGAATCCCCGGTATGGGACGTTATGGATTCGAAGCGATTCTTACTCGAGACTATAATGTTGTCATGGCCATATTACTTATCTCAAGCCTACTCACCCTCATCGGCATGCTTATCAGTGACATACTGTATGCAATTGTCGACCCACGTATTACTTTTGACTAGAGGCCTCCATGTCTGAATCGAACAAAAAGATTGTACAAGAAAGCGATGACCTGACATATGGAGATATCGTTTGGGGACAGTTCAAGAAAAATAACCTCGCGATGTTTGCCTTGTATGGCCTGAGTATTCTTATTTTTATCGCTGTATTTTGTCCTATACTGGCTTCTGATCGACCTTTTATTTGGGTAGAGAACGGTCAAACCAGCTACCCTTGGTTCACCTCGCTTTTTGACCGAAATTATTACGAAAACTCTGTCGATATATTCTTCAATCTTGCTATGGTGCTCAGCATTCCTTTAACAATTATTTGGGTTGTTGTTGCTCGAGTTATTAGAACAAAACATTCTGAAAAAAGAGCATACAGAAAAGTCTTATACCGTTTTAATATAGGACTTTTTGCGGCTTTTATTGCACTATTTCTGGGTATTAGCACCCAAAAATATGAAGAGCCATACAAACAATACTATGAAGAATACACCCAAGCCAAAGAGGACAACCAAAAAGATATCTCGGCAGTATTTACTCCCATTCCATATGGGTATCGGAAAACTGGATTCAAATCTCTTGACGGCATATCTGGAGAACATTGGCTCGGTGTAGATCAATCCACACGCGATGTTGCTGTACGGATGCTTTATGGAACAAGAATAGCGCTATCTATCGGAATCATAGCTGTATCCATTTATGTAACCATCGGAGTTATAATCGGTTCTACGGCTGGATTTTTTGGGGGCTGGACCGATATTTTGATCGTACGCTTTATCGAAATCTTCATGTCTATTCCAAGTCTTTTTGTGATCTTAGCTCTCCTTGCTTTTGTGGAAAAACCATCGATTTTCCACATCATGGCAGTAATCGGATGCCTACGCTGGACCGGTGTTGCTCGACTTACACGCGGTGAATTTCTCCGATTGAGAAATCTTGATTTTGTAAGTTCTGCCATCGCACTTGGCTTCTCGACAAGAAGAATTATTTTCCAACATGTCCTACCCAATGCCCTAGGACCGGTTTTGGTCAATGCCACCTTTGGTGTTGCTGCCGCCATCCTCACAGAAAGTACGCTTTCTTTTCTCGGCTTGGGTGATGTATCTGTTCCTTCATGGGGTCAAACTTTGAATGAAGGATATAGTACAGGGGCTTGGCACCTTATTTTGGCACCTGGATTTGCTATCTTTTTCACCGTCTCTTTACTCAATCTCGTTGGAGAAGGATTCCGAGACGCTCTTGATCCAAAAATGAGGAAGTAGCACGAGAAATACTCATAAAAGGATATCTCTCATTTGAATACAAATTGTCTATCAAAATATTATTGTTTTGACTGTGCTGCAATACGTTGTTGTTGGCGAAGATCTATTTGCTCAATACCATCTCTTGGTATTGAGCTGATGAGTCGTTTGGTATACTCTTCCTTTGGATTCGCATAAATTGACTCGCTTGGACCATACTCCACAAACTTACCGCCGTTCATTACTGCCATCATATCACTCATGAACTTCACGACAGATAGATCATGACTAATAAAAATATACGTCAAACCGAATTCGAGTTGCAGATCTTTGAGTAGGTTCAACACTTGGGCCTGTACAGAGACATCCAATGCAGAAACGGATTCATCACAAATGATGAGATCTGGTTTTACCGCCAAAGAACGAGCAATACAGATCCGCTGTCTTTGACCACCAGAAAACTCATGAGGATAACGATTTAGGTATTGTTTTCCAGGAAGCCCTACCTTTTCCAGAAGGTCCAACACCATATTGCGTCGTTCTCCATACGAACTTCCAAGCCCATGAACGTCCATAGGCTCCATAATGGTACCTTCAATCGTCTTTCGAGGATTCAAAGACCCGTATGGATCTTGAAAAATAATCTGGAACTTTTTGCGATAGGAACGAAGTTTGCTTTGGCTCATCGTCGTAATATCAACCCCATCAAAAACTACTTTGCCTCCGGTTGGATCTATAAGTCTCATAATTGCTCGGCCTGTTGTCGTTTTTCCACAACCAGATTCACCGACAAGTCCAAGAGTCTGACCTTTGTATATATCAAAAGACACTCCATCTACAGCTCGAACATGATCGACCACAGAGCCAAAAAGTCCTTTCTTGATTGGAAAATGCATATGCAAATCATGAACACTCAAAAGAGGTTTTTCATCTTCCGGTACAAACATTGTCCCTTCACGATAGTCTTCTTTATTTCCTGAGAATCCAAGCTCTGCCAATTTGGGTAAAGAATACAAATATCGTTCTCTCCCTTCTTTCGCCATGTTCTCAAGCCATCCTTCTTCCAAAACTTTTTCCTGTACGGTATAGCTACCATCTTCGTGATAAATCGTATCCATAAAGTCAGGAACGGTCGGAAGTCTTTTATCTGTGCTATCAAGTTTTGGTCTACAAGCCAAAAGCCCCTTTGTATAGGGGTGCTGACAATTCATAAAAATGCTTTTTACATCACCATACTCCACGAGTTTTCCTCGATACATCACCGCTACTTCATCCGCAATTTCTGCGATCACACCCAAGTCATGAGTGATAAAGATCATTCCCATATTTCGCTCATCACGTAATTTCCTCATGAGATCTAAGATCTGAGCTTGGATGGTCACATCCAGAGCAGTGGTTGGTTCATCTGCGATTAAGAGTTTGGGATTACAAGAAAGTGCCATCGCAATCATTACTCGTTGCTTTTGACCACCAGACATTTCATGTGGATACATATGAATTCTTTCTTCAGGATTCGGGATTCCTACTTCTCGAAACAATTCGATTGTTTGAGTTTTGGCCTCTTCTTCTGTGACATCTTGATGTAGCAAAATCGCTTCCATCACCTGATTTCCAGTAGTGTAAACCGGATTTAATGACGTCATAGGCTCTTGAAATATCATAGATATTTCGGCACCTCGAATTTTTCTCATATCTGCATCAGTCGCATCGACCAAATCTTGACCTGCAAATATGACTTTAGATCCCTTTTCAATGCGTGCTGTTCTGGGAGGTAAAAGACGCATAACCGTGAGACTTGTTACTGATTTTCCAGAACCAGATTCACCTACAATCCCTAACGTTTGACCGGGCATGACCTGAACATTTAAATTATCAACTGCTTTCATCACACCGATATCAGTATGGAAATATGTTCTCAAAGAGTCTAATTTGAGGATTGGATCTGTCATTTTTACTCCCACATCTAATTGCTTTATATCGAAAATGGTATGTTTCATGAATCTTTTATTCTATTTCGATCAATCAGATACACATATTCATATATCTCTTGAAACAAAAAACAACAAGGCAAGACCTGCATTTGAAAATAGAGCAATGCAACAAAATCGCGTCAATTGGTGACTGAATATACACAATGTCAAAATACCCAGATATTCTACTCAAAAGTATATATTTTAGGAGAATACTATGTTTACAATTGCTTTGTCATTTTTATTTGCATGTGGAGAGAAGTCCACTGATACTGCTGTTTCAACAGAAACGACCGATACTGCGGAAGAGTCTGCTGAGGAAACAGAGGTTTCTTATCCTGGAAGCGAAGAATCTGAAGGAATCGGAGAAATGGGTGGATATCTATCATCCTATTGCACTGAATATGCTCTTCGTTGTGGTGTCTATAGCTCTGAAGAGTACTGTGTAGATGAAATGAGCTCTTGGTTCAACAACACATGCGTCATCGTTGATACAGATGCATTGGACACATGCATGACATGGCTTTCCGAGCTATCTTGTGAAGAGACTGGCTGGATTGACGAGTGCAGTAATTTCTACAGCTGCGACTAAGGCTCCGATACAGACTTCAATATGATCTGTACAACATCATGATGTTCATATTGTTGTGCAAGGGAAAGTGCTGTCTTTCCCCATTTATCTTTTTGTGATATTGGAGCACCACTCTGACACAACCACTCAACAAGCCTTATCTGCGCATATCTTGCTGCCAGATGAAGAGGAGTTCGTCCATCTTCATCACAGATGTCAAGAGGCATTTTTGCTAGACTGAGGTTGTGAATCATTCCACAATCTCCTTTTTTTGATGCTCTTTTCATTAATTCCTGCAGTTGAACCTGCTCCATAATCGCGCCTTTTTCCACCAATAACGAGACGATTTTGCCAAACGAGTTGGCAATGGCTTCTCCAAGAGGACCTGTCCCCCATCGATCCAACACATTGGGATCCGCGCCTTGTGACAATAAGAATTGTACTGTGTTCAATTGACCTTCTGCAGAGGCAATGTGCAATGGTGTTCTTCCATCATAATCTCCTTGTTCCAAAGAAAAGCCGCTTTGAATCAACCTCTCCAAAGCTTCAATATCTCCTCTTGCTGCCGCAGAACAAGCCAAAACAGGAAAGACACTTTGAGCGATAGCTTCGGAAACACCCAGTTCTTCTCCTTGCATTAAGACCTTCGTGACCGTATCTACAAACTTTTGCTCTTGAAACGAAAATCGATGCTTGTCTGCAGGTTCGG
>NYTD01000285.1 GCA_002683315.1 Deltaproteobacteria bacterium
GCCGCTTCGATATGTGCAAAGGTATCATCTTCAATTTTTCGCAGTGCTGGAGGAGATGGAAATGGAATCAACATTCCAAAGTCTTCTACACTTCCCGTAAAACCTGGACGAAGGGCAATTGTCTCAATACCATCTTTGAAGAACACATAGGTTCGTTGCGAACCTTGACGAGCAATCGCATTACTATTTGTCACTGCTATTGGGGGTACCATACCACAAGGATCCGCACTCGCCAATAATCCGACCAACAAAGAAAACATTACTTACCTCCCAATACGTTTGCATATTTGTTTTTCATACCTTGTTCTTCAAGCATGATCTGTATTTGACGGCTCCCCACAACACCTTTGAAAGCTTTGAGAATTTCTCCGGTATCATTCTTGATGTAGCGTGGCATACCAATCGCACCCAATAATGTTACGCTTCTCATATTATTATAAAGCTGCTGCTTTTCTTGCGTGAAGCCTTTTTTATCACAAAACAAATGCCAAGAGACAAGATGAGCAAATAGAGCTGTTCCATTTTCCTTATCCCATGATACGGAGGGAACATAGAGGGGGCCACCGTTCCACATCACCTGTGTCGCCTTTGGTGTAAAATCATATGCTTTAATGAGTGCTGGAATCGTGGCTTTGTTCGTCCTTCCCATTGTAGCTAGATAAGCGGCACTTTGTCGACGAATATTCATATCTGCATGTGTAAGCATCGCTTCGATCAAAATACGAGGATCTCCTGAAATAATATTTTCTTGTAGCGCTTCTTTGAGATTGGGGATTTTGAGACTCATCTCCAAAGCCTGTAATGGATTTAATCCACCAGATAAACGATCCAATTGCATACCCACAGGCCGACTCAAAGCAGGATACTGTTGTACCAAAGGCATCATCGATATTAACTCATCAGTCGTTGTACACAATTGTACAAGAGCGGATGCAGCCCATGTCCGAACCAATTTTTCTTGTTTTGTATCTTTTTCAATTGTCATCAGAAGATCTTTGGATTCAATCGTCTTTATTTTGGCGACTGCTTGAATGGCCCATCCTTTGGCAATGAGATCTTCACTTGTGGATAGCAATTTCCCTACACTACTCAGCACAGGGTTTCCGACCTTAACCAGTTGCTCTATTCCACTCGGAGCTGTTTGGGAATTATATAAGAGCTTCATCATCGCATCATGTTCCGTTCCAAACTCCTCTACCTGTACAGGTGTACGTTCTTGCGTGTTTATTTTTGTATTGGTAACAGCTGTACTTTTTGTTGTATGAGGTGAAGCGGTGACCCCTCTTTCTTTGATCGGATCACAGCCCAAAAGTCCCATTAAAAATAACAATCTCATATTTCCTCCTTGTCATAATGAACAAGAAAAAAGTATTCGATTCCTTACACTATGTATCTATTTTTTCTTTTTTTCTAACCATAAAGCTCTTGAAATCTAAATCTCAAAGGAGCAAATACTTGATTCGAGAATCTTAAATGCCGATATCGTCATGTACTTTGGCATAATAAAAACAATTACAATATTTGTACGTTATAATGGTTGGTGTCTGTTCATAGGGAGCAAAGATGTTTGAGCAACTAAAAAATTCAACAGCACAGCAGATTTTCAAAGTAAAAAAAACACCGCAAAAAATAGATTCAACCCAAAAGATATCGGCAAGAAAAAAATCCGCGCTTACCGTTGACAAGAAATCTATAAGCAGTGCTCCAAAGTCTAATACTGTAATGAATATTCGTTCTCTTAGACCAAGTAAACCACTACCTGTTCAACCAGTAGGCAAATCGAATGCCTCAGATCTAACAGATACTTTTGTTTCCTTCGCAAAAGAAAAAAGCTTCCGACAATCAAAAGCACTCAAGAATCGCGAGCAGGCCGTTAAGCAACATGAGGCTGCTCATCTTCTCGCTGGTTCTGGAGTTACAAGTGGACTTAGCTACACATATCAACAAGCTTCTGATGGTTCAAGCTACGCCATTGGTGGAGAAGTAACGCTTAACATGCAAGAAGGAGCAACCCCAGAAGAGACCATTCAAAAAGCACAAAAGATGCGTGCTGCCGCTCTTGCACCGTCCTCACCATCTGCTCAAGATCAAGACCTTGCCATGATGGCGATGAAAATGGAATCAGCTGCTCGTGAAGAGCGAGCCGAAAAGCAAAAGGAAGCGCAGGAAAAACTCAAGGAGACATCCGAGAAATTCAAAGAAGTCGCAGAAGAAATGATGACTGGCCCCGAGATGTTTCCATTTATGGAAAACGTTGGAGATCCAAGCTATCTTCCTTTGGAATCCCATATCGTCACTCCTGCCCCTACTTCAAACATCACTGGGCAGAAACTTGTCCAAGCCGATCAAAAAGAGTCTGAGCACCGTCTTGTCTTTCAGCAGAAAAAATTTAAGTTTCGTCCGGTAACAGAAGGTTCGACTGATCCCAAGATCACACGAGAAGCCAAAACACAACGTAAGCTCAACAAACCCAAAATGATTGTCTTTTCAAAAAAGCTCAAAACAAATGCCAAGCCTGTACTGTACACTTCAGAAATAGATACATACAAGTCCGTCGAAAAGCACCTTAAACAAAGCAAAATGAGTAATAAAGTCGATCTAGTGTTGGCTTCCAAAGACCAACTTGCAAATATGAAAAGTAGTGCTCAAAAAATAGCGGTAGATGAAAACTTCAGCTCTACGGTGGGCAGATTACTCGCTATTGTGTAAAGTATTCATAAAAAATTTGCTCTATTCTGAATTCTCTTCTGGAATTTGGTACTGAATATGCGCACCTCGCTCTAAGTTAAATTCATTTCGTGTAACAGACTGATAGTTGTGCCCAATCTCAACTTGATCTCCGCTCCAGATTCTATTCCCATTTTGATCCAAACGGATATTCATCGTTGCTTTCTTCCCTGTAGGAGATATCGTTTTCAGTTCTGAAAGTTCATCTGCCCATGCCAAAAGGTACTGTGATCCCGGAAATGGTTCTGCTCGAAAATCGGTTCTCAACCCATAACAAAGAACGGGTATATGTAATCTATCTACAACAAGAGACAATTGCAATACTTGCTTTGGCGTAAGGAATTGCGCTTCATCAATAAGAATACAATCTCTTTTGTCTTCTTGATTTTTCTTGCGGATGTACACGAAGAAATCAAAGGTTCCTTCAAATGCATACGCTGGTCTTTGTAAACCGATTCTCGAAGTTATTTTTCCTTCTCCATACCGATCATCCAGACGAGGTGTGAACAATAATGTCTGAAGACCTTGCTCCCGATAATTGTGGTCAGACTGTAATAGAACAGCACTTTTACCCGCATTCATAGCGGCATAGTAAAAATAAAGTTTAGCCATACTTCCCCCAAAGTAGCCTATGCAATAATCGACTTGAAAAAGAATGCAAACACAGAATATTCTTGAGAATCAAAAGAAAATTTTATTATCTGGAGACTATACATCAGATTCATATTTAATATCCCCATTTCTTATATTCTAGACCAGATTCTCAAATAGAAGTGTACAACTCCTTTCATACATTTTTTCTCTTTAATATTGAAGAGCACCGTACATACTGGTCAAATGAATTTTTGTACGCCTGGATATAAATGTCCGGAATTCTTATTGGGCCAATAGCAAAAGCACCATTCGCATTTCAAGGTGATGAAGTCTACCTCTAGGAGATTTCCAGCCTGAACGATGATGTTGCATCATCTGTGATTCACATTTCTCTCTAATTCACATGTATAACATACAAGAAGAAAGCAATGATCCAATCATATATAAATGTCAAAACAACAAATAATTAAAGGGACACTATGCTGTAAAAAAACATGATGTTAAGATTTATTAAAATTAAAACTTATACCACAAGTGGCATCATCCGTAATTTACGAGTATAATCCGAGTATAGTAATGGGGTATATCATGAGTGTTGACGGTAGCGGCTCTTCATTTTTCGCTGGATATTTTAATCTGGCATCAATGCTACAAAGCGAGAGCACACAAATATTTTCTCCACAAACCTCACAGTTAAAAAGTGAACTACAAGACGACACCACGCGTCATATTGCTGTTCCTGTTCCTGCTGTAGAGATCGAGCTAAGTCCACAAGGCCAAAAAGCTCTTACTGAAGATGGAACCGCAGCCCCTGTAGCCAAAATCAAAAAAACAGCTTCAGCAAAAGAGACCGGTCCCAAAGCGCCCAACGGTCGTTCTTTGTCACAAGGAGAGATCGAAGTCATACAGAAACTTCGCAGCCGGGATGCAGAAGTTCGCGCACACGAAAATGCACATATTGCAGCGGCTGGTGGACTTGCCAGTGCAGCTTCCTACAGCTATCAATCAGGGCCAGATGGAAAAAGATATGCAATCGGCGGACATGTTAACATCGATACTTCTCCAGGTAGGAATGCTCAGGAAACCCTGATGAAAGCAGAACGTATTCGTTCTGCAGCCTTAGCCCCAGCAGACCCTTCTCCTCAGGATCGTGCCGTAGCAGCACAAGCCACACAAATGGCTTCGAATGCTCGAGCTCAGATCGCAACGGAAAAAAGTGAAGAATTACAAAAGGCATTGGGAGGAGAAGAAAAAGATTCAGACTCCTCCGATACGTCAGAAGAATCTTCCATAGAGAATCCAACAGCTCAAAAAACGTATTCTTCTTTTCAAAATTCTTCAGATGAAAAAGATAAAGAAAAGGTCAATGTTGTAGCATAAAACCGCATTTATTCAAAGTTCACCACTTGCTCTCTGTAATCATGACCAAGTGGTGCCTTCTAGAATCACAATCTCACTCGTGCAGTGGCTAAATAATTGTGCTATATAGTTTTGAATCAAGAAACAAAAATGCAACAGTTTGTGTTTTTATTTGTGCTCCTGATTCTTCTCTTATAAACTAGTAGCACAAACAAACCTCACAATCACACACGGAGTACATGATATGCTTCTTCTCACCCTTCTCAGCTCAGTCCTCGCAAATGCTCTCAGCGACACACAAACATCATATATTGGTGCCAACATGCTTGAGGGAGAGGTTGATATAACCTTTGATGCAGCAAGTTCTGTCAATCCTGCAGAAAATCCGAACTCATACTCCTACTTCGTTGGAAACACATTGTATGTAGGAAATGAAGATTCCGAAGGAAACTCTGTTGATGCAATTATGGAGTTTTTCTGGTTTCAATCTTCTATTGATCGTGGCTCTGACTTCTACGTTGGTATCATCAAAGCTCGCTCAACTCCTGCAATGGGCCAAGAACTATATGTTGGTGACTGGAATGATTGGGATACACAACCTGTACTTTCTGTTGAAGCATTGAGCGAAGATACCCGCGGGGCATTCCGCTGGGAATGGTCTGTTCCATTCGAAAGCTATGGAATCGATGCATACGGTCAAATTCAAGTTGGACATCAAGTTGGATTTGGAGCAACAGCACAAGGTTCTGCCATGACACACGGTGAACTTCCAGAAGGAACAAACATCAATGGTATACCTATTGCTGCTGAGGGAGATATCCAAGCAAAAGGTTTCATTGGATCTGATTACAAGATCCAGACTCAATATGACATCACGCTCTACGAATGGGATGTATATGTCAATGGTCGTGGAGACATGATGGCTTGGGACACATATCTCAATCTAGGTGCTCGTGCAGATCAGTCGGCATATCACGAATACTTCCTCATCGTACAAGTTGACGAAGGAGAAACATTCAATATCGAAGAAATCAATGTCCTTGGAAATTTTGATAACTCTGGTTGGGGTGACTTAAACCCTTGGGGGAACAGTGAAGTGGGTGTCACTCTCTCTGGTCTTCAGATTTCAGCACCCTTTTATGAAGCTCCAGAAGAAGAAGAAGATTGGACATGGGAGCCATCATATGAACCATCTTCTGAACCAGCATACGAGCCTTCTTCAGAGCCTTCGGACGAAGTCGTTGAGCAACCAGAAGATTCTCAAGATGGAGACCCTGGATTCGAAGAGGTAGATCTTCCAGAAATCAGCAATCCAAATGATTCACAAGAGCCTGTAGTAAGTGGATGTAGTACTGCTGGCGGTATGGGAACAACGGGTATTGCTCTCGCACTTGTGTCTCTTCTGGTCAGTTCAGGACGTAGAAAAGAACAAGAATAAGATTCCAACAAGACGTTATACATCGTATACGATATAATAGGCTGACATATGTCAGCCTTTTTTATTGGGATCCATCTTCCATGACTACTACTGTATCTCAGCTTCTTCAAGACTCTCCTTTTCCCATTATGCATACAAACACAGATGGGCTCGTTCTATCTTTTAATGCCAGCTGTGAACGAATCCTTCGTATTCAAGGAGCCAATTGGAAAGGAAAAAATATCATCAATATTTTTCCAACCTCCCAACAGTCACATATACATCAACTTATTGCTGATCCAGAGTTGTTTCCTCATGTCGACTGTATACTTCCATTAGAAAGCCAAACTCTGGAACTGGATATTTTCGTACAACATGTATCTGCTGGATTGCTTTGGTTCATCAAAGATCAAACCAAATACAACGAACTTATACGAGAAAAAAAGAGAAATCAGACGATCCCACAAACATATGGACACGACATAAATAACTTTCTTACTGTTATCATGAGTGCTACTCAGCTTATTGAAATGGAACTAGAACCCGAAAGTCCATTCCATGAAGACATTGCCGATATTCTTGAAGCCTCTCATCGCGCGGCGATACAAACGAAGCAATTCATGAATATAGGTAGACAAGAACATATCAACCACACAAGATTCTCTCTGGTGTCATTTCTTCTCAAAAACCAAAAACGTTTTTCAGAGCTACTGGGGCAAGAGTATACAAAGCCATCATTGGCTCATGATATGGTATACACCAATCAAAGCTCTGTGGAGATTGCCATTATCATGAGCATTATGCATCTAAAAAAGCTCTCCCCCTATCAAAAATGGGCACTATCTTTGCATGAAGTATATCTACGTCCCCCTTTATCGAATCAAATATTTGGTATCCTTGCCGGAAAATATGCATGTATATCCATATCCAATCTAGAAAATGAGAGACTCGAAACTATGATATCCAATGGACAATATATCAACCAAAGTGAAGCCCCATTACTTGTTCCTGTCTGGAATTCCATGACACACTGCCGTGGAACTGTCATACAAAGAGCAGTAGAAAAAGATCTTCATGCCGTATCTCTCTATATCCCCCTTCAACTTGATGAGGATTCTCCATGATTTTTCTATTTTTATCGTGCAATGAGCCTGCAAAAATAAATATCATTTATCCAGAGCTAGTCATTACAGAAAGCCAGCTTGACTTTGCAGAAGTTAAGGTTGGAGAAAGTAAGATTCTTCCATTATCTCTACTCAATGCAGGAGCGGCGCCCCTTAGAATCTCTGCCATAGAAGTCTCTGACTTTCAAGAACAGTATACACTCAGCTTCTCTGATCAAGAGATTGCTTCTGACGAACTAAGCATACTCGACATCACCTTCACACCTTCCGATTTTAGCAGCTATGATACATCGTTAAAGATCATCAGTAATGATGAACAATTTCCAGAACTTATACTGCCTATACTTGGTTTTGGAGGAGATGGCCCCACGCCAGATATTGAAACAAGTCAAACCATACTTGATTTTGAAAGCACTGCAGCTGGAGAAACCCAGACTCTATACTTTACACTGTCTAATGTGGGCGATGGTGACCTACTAATATCAAGCACCAACCAAACAGGATCCGGTAATTTCTCGATTGTCGGTGATCTTGATGGACAAACCTTGGGTCCACAAGTTGAAACCGGTATCTTGGTCTCCTATACTCCCCAACATGAATTAGGAGATAGCGGAGCATTGGTTATTACATCCAATGATCCCGACGAAGAAACACTACAAATAGATTTTATCGGAAATGGAGGAGGAGAAGATACATACCCTGTTGCTGTCATAGACTGTCCAAATATCGTGGAAAGTCCCACAGAGGTATACTTGAGTGGAGCGAGTTCAAGTGATCCAAGCGGACAGATTCTCCAATATAATTGGAGTATAGAAAGTAAACCCACAAGCGCACAAAGTTCGCTGAGCACCCCGACAGATTCTCAAACATACCTCGATGTAGATGTTGCTGGAGACTATCACATTAACCTCTTTGTACAAAATCAAGATGGAATTTCCTCTCCACCTGCAGAATGCTTGTTTTATGCAAAACCTCCAGCAGACATTCACGTAGAATTATCGTGGGAAGAAGAAGGATCTGATATGGACTTGCACATGATGAATCAAAATGATGGTCTATTCTCTTTTGAAAATGATTGCTGCTGGTGCAATCCGAATCCGACTTGGAATACAAGTGATTCGACAGCCAATCCAATACTCTCTACCGACTCATCTGATTATACCACTCCAGAGACGATTGATGTCTGGAATGCAGAAGATCAAGACTATCATGTCAATGTTCATTATTTTTCTGATCTTGGAGTAGGACAAACTACAGCAACAATTCGGATCTACCTCTCCGGTGTGTTAGTAGGTCAATACAACCAAGAGATGAACCACAACCAAGTTTGGAATGTTGGATTCATCAGATGGTCTACCGGTTATTTTATCGATAGTAATATACCACCTGCCGCATACGAAGGGGTAAGAAGCTGTCTTTAGCACAAAGGAACACATCATGGGTCTGAGAACACAATTCAAAAAAATCATCAAAAAAGCCCTCGGAAGAGAAAATGATACACCAACTCCTCCCTATACTCCTCCAACCCCAACCCCAGATCCTGTGGTCGCTCCTACACAACCTGAACCTATAGAAACGACCGAACCAAGAAACATACAAGAAGAAGCTTATATTGAAGAACACAATTCTACTTCACAAAATGAAGAAGCAATCGGTACCTCGAAACAAGAGAAGCAAGAAGAATCTTCAATCACTGTGGAAGAGGAAAAACAAGAGGAGAAACCAGAAGAAGTCCAAGTTGAACAATCCTCGAACGATGATACTGAAGGAGCATTTGCCGTGTATCCCATCAAACATCTGTTTGGAGAATCTTGTCCGAGTTGTGGAGCCTCCACATTCAATAACTGGGCATACGC
>NYTD01000286.1 GCA_002683315.1 Deltaproteobacteria bacterium
CAGCCAGAAGAAGTTCTTCTCCATCTGGTAGAAGAGTTTCTTCATCGGCAATAACTTCGAGCACAATGCTTGACTCCATCGAAGCCTCTCAAACGCAATTGGTAACCGTTTCCCTCAGGCGCGTTCCTGCTCATACACAAGGAGCTGAAAATCTATACACACTTCTTGAAGAAAGAAATATCCATCTTCTTCCGAATACAGCCGGTTGCTTTACCGCCAAAGAAGCTGTTCTGACTGCTCAGCTTGCTCGAGAGGCTCTTGGAACAAAGCTCATCAAGCTCGAAGTTATTGCCGATGAAGAAACTCTTCTACCAGATGGAGAAGAACTTCTTCTGGCTGCTGAACGACTTGTTATGGATGGATTTGATGTTCTTCCTTATACAAATGATGATCCTGTTCTTGCAAGAAAACTTGAAGATATAGGCTGTGCTGCGGTTATGCCACTTGCTGCCCCTATCGGTACAGGTCTAGGTATAAGAAACCCACACAATATCGAGCTAATTGTATCTCGAGCAAAAGTTCCTGTCATTATAGATGCAGGCCTTGGAACCGCATCTGATATAGCACTCGCCTTTGAGTTGGGTTGTTCGGCGGTACTCCTGAATACAGCTGTCGCAAAAGCACGACGACCTGTACAAATGGCAAGAGCAGTATGCGCGGCAGCAATCGCGGGAAGGGAGGCATATCTTGCCGGAAGAATGCCACCCAAATCATATGCAGAAGCTTCTTCTCCACTCATTGGCCGAGCATGGACGTCCCAAAACTGATCATCGTAGCTGAACACGATACGTGTTCACATACGCACCAATGGATTGCTTGCCTCCTTCTTTTGGCAAACCAACTGGATGATTTTCCCAACGTTATGCTACAGATACGGGCCAAGAGCAAGCCCTATCTTCGAATATGGGCATATGACCAGCTACCCAAACACCCTCGAATCATCATCAATGGTTTTGTGGAAGGAAGATCACTTCCATTCATACATCTCCCACAATCACAGGTAAAAAACACCGTACAGTCTTTTGGTATGTCTATCCATAGTCCTAATGATCCGTATCGATACGATCATCTTTCTCCACACTATTATCAACTCGGCCCTATCTTTTCCCCCATAAGCAAAAAAGGAATCCCACAAGGTACTTCCCTAATCAAAGAGACGAAAGAAAGAACGCAAACCCCCATTATTGCTGTTGGAGGAATCACCCCTGACAACACAAAAATGGTTATGGATGCAGGAGCATATGGAATCGCATCTTCAGGATTTGTTCTTCATGCTCATGATCCCATTTATGCTCTATGGAAATTATACAAAGCGGTACACAAAAACTAGTCTTCCAAACCGATCACATTTCGAACCAATCGAAAACCACATGCATTCGAAACTCGCTTCGGATCACTATTGGAACGATGCGTAATCCGTAGTGCTGAAGGTTTATTTCTCCAAGAACCTCCGCGACGTATCCGCTTGTCTGCTTGCTCATCTCCTATCGGATCCACAACAGAATTAGAAGGGTACTTGGAAAATCCATCATAGCACCACTCCCACACGTTTCCACTCATATCTTGTAGACCGAAATCATTGGGCTTTCTCAGTCCTAATTTTTGTGGCTTATAATCGCTGTTGTCTCCAAACCACGCGACCTCTTTGGGATCATGAGAACCAGAGAACAGATAATCTTTATCGGCTCGAGCACCGTACTCCCACTCAGCTTCTGTCGGAAGACGATAGCCATCAGCTTCTTGATCCCACATCAACCTTTGATTTCTGTATTGATATACCGCTGTGTATCCGTTTTTCTGAGATATACGATTGCAAAATTCAATCGCATCAAACCAAGAGACATTCTCCACAGGATTCTCTGGATGCTTCAGTTTGCTTGGGTTTTTTTTCATTATCACGTCGTATAACGCCTGTGACACAGGAACAACCCCCATCCAAATATTCTTTGTTAATATCACCTCATGACGCGGTTTTTCTACAGGCTGTGCCATGGCATCATCTCGTACAGCACCCATGAGAAAGGTATCCACCTCTACTTCTACCATTTCGAAACGTTCACGCCCTATCTCTACTATTTTTTTGATGATCCACCAATCTTTTGGATACGCTTCTTTGAGACCACTTATTTTATCTTTTGCTCTTTCTTGTTCTATTCTATAGTTTTTGAGCAAAGCCTCTAATTCTCGTTGTTGTTGATCAAAGTCTAAAATAATTTGATCTCTCTTTTGATTGTATTCGACAGTCAGTACATTTACTTTCCTACGAATAGATGACTGAATCTTCTCTTTTCGACTTTCTCCTGCACTTATAAAACGCTCTCGTGCTTCTTCTTGCTTTTTCTCAAGGGTGGCGAGATCTTTATCTAGGTTTTCCCGCGCATCTTCCAGACGTCTTTTTGCATCTGACAACTTATCTTTGGCTCTTTTTACAGCACCATCCAAATTACTTTTCTTTTCGGAGGAAAAAATAGAGACAAATCGATTCCACTCTTTGGATGCTGCCTGCTTGGCTACTTTCAGCTCTTGGGTGGATATCTTTATGCTCTTTCGAAGATCTTCGATATAACTATGTTTGTCTTGTTTTTTGCGCTCAAATTCAGATTCAAGTGCACTTAGTGCATGTTCTACTTGCTTTTGAATTTTGTTTAGCTCTACTTCATGACGCGATTTGTCCCGAAGATATTCTTTTTCAAGATTGCTCAGTTCTTCATCTCTTGCGCGCTGCATAGCAATGGATTTATCTTGTGTATCTGCCACCTTGAGATCAAGCTCATTGCTGAGTTCTTTTAGATTGCTGTATTGACGACGAACATTCGCTCTTGCCTCATGATCATTAAGTCCATCTTCTTCTGGAGAAAAATCATCTTCTCCACCATTTTTCAGTGTGTTGATAAAATTTTTACACGAAGAATATCGATGCTCTGGACGAATCGATAACATTCGCATAACCGCCTTGGATATCTTTTCACCCAACTCCGGTTTTTCGTAATGAAGAGGATTGATGTTACCCTGTAATTTTCTGGTGTAGATTCGCCCCTCAGAAAGGTCTTTTGGCCATGGACGACGATTACTCAATAACTCATACGCGATAATGCCTAATGCATAGCGATCTGCTGCCGGACCTACATTTTTGGCATCAATCTGCTCTGGTGCCATATATGTAACCGTTCCCATGAGAACACCTGTTTTTGTCATTCCCTCATCTTCTTTTTCTCCAGCCTTTGCGATACCAAAATCCAAAATAACTGGCTGCTTATTTTTACGAAGACGAATGTTTTCAGGCTTCAAGTCACGATGAACGATGTTCTTAGCATGAAGATCATCAAGAGCATCACACAAAGGCTCAAGTACTGTAATGGTATCATCAAGAGACATTCCATTTTTGGGTATCAGCTCGTCTAGAGCATCTCCCTCTACAAGCTCCATCACGAGACCAAGTGTACCGCTGTCCAAAATAACCTCATGAACACGTGCTATATTGGGATGGTCGACTCGTTTGCCTACATCACCTTCTCGTATAAAGCGATCTCGAAATGTCTTGTCTTTGGCAAAACGGGGTCGCATAATTTTTAACGCAACATCACCACCTTGACGCTTAGCCCATGACTCTTCCATATGCCGAGCTCGAAAGACCTCACCCATACCACCTTTGCCTATCACACCAAAGATTTTATACGAGCCTATTTTCCCCTCTTTTTCATAATCCGTGATCTGAGTAGATAATTGTGCTACAGGAGCTTGGGTCTTTGGTTCAGGAGCCTGAGTTTGAAACTCTTCTATACCTTGAGAAGACTCCTTTGTACTACTTGAAGAGGGATTTTGATAGTCTCGCTCATCCAAAATACGCTTTTTCGCAAGCTGGAATTCTTCTTCAGACAAAACCCCCTGCTTTTTCAGCTCTCCCAGATTCCTTAGTTCTGCAATCCAATCAATCATACTTTCCCCAAGTGAAATGAAACATATCATGTTAAGCGATTGAATGCTCTTATTTTCACATGCAATCAACCATTCAAAAGGAATGAAGAACTATGATCTCAGACTGTTTTCAAGAAGACCAGTGGCACACTGTTTCTGGCTTTAATTTCCAAGATATCACATATCATCGAGCCAACCATTCAGGCACAGTACGCATCGCATTCAATCGCCCAGATTGTCTAAATGCTTTTCGTCCACAAACCGTCGATGAATTATTCATCGCATTGGATCATGCCCGTCAATGGTCCGATGTCGGATGCGTGCTACTCACAGGGAATGGCCCAAGCCAAAAGCATGGCAAACACTCCTTTTGCTCTGGAGGAGATCAAAGAATTCGTGGGAAAGATGGGTATAAATATACCGACGTAGAAGGAGATGTCGATCCTGCAAAACTAGGTCGGCTTCATATTTTGGAAGTGCAAAGACTTATACGATTCATGCCCAAAATTGTCATCGCTGTTGTTCCTGGATGGGCTGTTGGTGGTGGCCACTCTCTTCATGTTGTATGTGATCTAACCATCGCAAGCCAAGAACATGCCATTTTCAAACAGACCGATCCCGATGTCGCGAGTTTCGATAGTGGATTCGGTTCTGCATATCTTGCAAGACAAGTTGGACAAAAAAGAGCACGAGAAATCTTCTATCTGGGCTTGAATTATAGCGCCGATGAAGCAGTTGCGATGGGAATGGCCAACATAAGTGTTCCACATGATCAGCTTGAGGTTATTGCTCTGGATTGGGCTGAACGAATCAATAACAAATCTCCCACAGCCATGCGCATGCTTAAATTTGGATTCAATCTTATCGACGATGGATTGGTCGGTCAACAACTCTTCGCCGGAGAAGCCACACGACTTGCATACGCGACACCAGAAGCCCAAGAGGGACGAGATGCCTTCTTGGAAAAACGCGATCAAGACTACAGTAAATTTCCTTGGCACTACTGATTCTTTTCCATGATTCGCGCACAGCTCTATGAATTGCTCACACACAATATCACCTTTGATATTCCATTTTATACACAGAGTCTTCACTCTAAGTCGGAACGAATATTAGAGCTGGGAGTTGGTACAGGACGAACCGTTGCTCCTTTATTGACGCAAGGCTATTCATGCACAGGGATAGACAACGACCCGCACATGATTTCCTTCTGTACACAAAAATACAAAACGCTACAGCTGCACAGTACGAATATTACCAAATTTTCTTTGGATGATCGATTTCACCAGATCCAAGCCCCGCTTCGCGTTATGCATGTACTCAGTCAAAAAGAACGCGCAGGTACACTTTCCTGTATCAAAAAACATCTTTTGACGAGTGGTCATGCTATCTTTCACATTTCTTCGTGGAAGGGTACTGATTTAGATGGTCAATGGAGACTGTACTCCATCATACCATCAAGTGATGGAGGGGAAATCCTCATCGAAGAAGCAATGTATAAAGATGAGAGTCATCTTCATATTCTACATCGATTCCAACAAATATCTCCTCATCATCATGTGTCTTCCACCCATATCAAGCACACAAAACTCTATCCCATCCTAGATTTTATGCGAGAACTTGATGAAGCTGGATTTCTAGCACAAACCCTGTATCAAGATACTTCCAATCTATTTATTCTGGCCAACATCAAATGAACTTGTGGTTGTACTGTACATTCCTTTTCGCACAAGAAGGGTTTTGGAAACCCGATGCTCTTCCTTCAAAACCAGAATGGTCGAAGATACGTCCTCGCCTAACCAACCAAGCATCAACCCTTCTTTCCAGTGTCGTACGACTCCCCAACTGTACTGGAGCAAAGATTTCCAAATCCGGTTTGGTTATCACCAATGCACACTGTATTCATAGCTACGTACAAGCATATGATACTACATTTCATGCACAAGAGGAATACGAAGAAACACCACTCCAAAATTTCTATGTGTACTCCACTACCTCCGTGTCCGATGTTCACCAAAAAGTCTACAAAGGAATATCAAAGAATGCACTTCAAGACTATATCGAGTACCGAACAGAAAGAAATAAACGCGTATTGTTAAAATCTTGCCACGCAGGATCTATGCGATATCAATGCCATATTCACTTTGATACAACAACACAAAGGTACCAGTTGGTACAAGAAGAACGATACGACGACATTCGCCTTGTACACCTTTCTTCTACATCACATAGCGATATTGCACTCATTCGAATCTATAAGAATGGAAAACCCATACCTACCCCTCAGCATCTAAAAGCAAATATAGAAGAGCCTAAGTCACATTCAGATATTGCAATCCTTGGTTACCCAATTCACAGCCATCGACATCCACTTCCTATCGAATGGGAGCTACTAAAAGAGTTTATGAATACAACGCTCTCGTACACAGCACGAGTAAAAAAAACAATAAATGCGTCCGACACATCAAAAATCGTTCCTCTTCGCAAGATTATTATAGAGATGGAACAGAATGCATCAATATTTCTCAAACAATATCAAGAAACATCACCATATGAAATTTTACGAAGCAATCACACTGCATTTATCAATTGGACAAAACAAGATCCCAACAGAAAAAAATGGAGACATGCTACGCAAGAATACATACGCATTCTAAAAAAACAACACGAGATCCAGCTCCAATTACTAGAATTAAAATACTTTTCTCTATCCTCAGACCTCCTTTTTTCCGCTCGAAGACGCTACGGATGGAGAGAGAGCAGAAAAATACCGAATACAGATCGAATCGCTGGCTATCGAGATCAAGACAAAGAAGCTTTTTTGCTCCACATCCAAAATTTATCCACCAAATGGAATCAAAAAACAGAAACGATCTTACTAAAGCAAATGCTTCATGCTTCTTATTTACCTGCTGTCCAAGACTTTCTAAAGACCTACCCAACCCTAGAAGATGCAATATTTGATCTATATACACATACCCAACCTTTGCTCTCTACAAAGGACAGTCTACTACACCTAAACATTCGTCACCCTCTCCCTTCTAATCCATGGTTTTCACTGGGGAACAAGCTTGAACAGCTCTACTTTGACCTTCAAGAATCAAAAATAGTACACGACACTCTTCAAAAAAAACTTCATAAAGCCTACATGGAAGGCATACAAGAATGGTCGGTTGACAGCGTATATCCCGATGCCAATGGTTCGTTGCGAATTTCTTTTGGTACACTCTTGTCCAATGCAAATATTTTTCCTCGCACATCATATTTTGCAAAAGAAGCCGCGCTTCTGTATTCATATCATCGATGGCTACCTTTCTTTACATCGGATGTCGATGCTACACATGGAAACTCAGGATCTGTTACCATCAATAAAGAGGGAGAATGGATTGGAATCCTATTTGGTGGTAATGTTGCTCGACATACAAGCCCATATCTCTACGCTAGAAATACAGAAAACCACCACATATCAACGTCCAATATATTGTGGTACTTTTCAAGCCACCCGCATTGGAGCAACATAACAAACGAACTTACCCATGAGAATTAAGCGAAGAGGCATACACAATATTCTTTAATTTTTGCATGCTGCTTTTTGATAATCCAAACCAATTGTAGTGGAGCTGGTAGGTCTGATATTTTTGACAAATCATATGTCCAAGCAAAATCCCTATCAATACTGACATCCAAATAAAATCTTTGTCAAGCAGAGGAAGAGAAAGCAGAATGAGACACACCAAACTTGCCCGCTTAGACAATCCGACAAAGCGAAGAAGCAGAGCACAGAACATTACTGTGACACTATATACTCCTCCCGAAAAGAGATATAGTGTATCGACACTTAATTGCTCATTACGAATCCAAGACCCTCCAAACAACAATAGAAGGATATTCCAAAAAGCAGAGCCATATACCAGCGCGTAAAACTTTTGGAGACGCAGTAATGATTTTGCTGCTAGAGGTCCTATCTCATTTCTGTGCAATTCTTCTTCTCGAAGAATCAATCTCAACAGAGCCACAACACGATCTCGAAAAAACTTCACATCCAACATCGATTGCTCAAACCCAAGGTTTGTACATGCTTCATGTCGATATAAAACCAAATTTGGAGTTGGTTGATGTGGTGACTTTTCAAGCATAAACAAAAAATCAGGCTTGGTCATCCCTCCAGCAAAAAGAGCAAATCCATGAAAATATGTTCGACCTTTGTATGATGGGATATCTACAAACATCGCGCATCGAAAAGATCCAATAAGCCCTTTTTCTACAAGAACCCCCTTTTGAAATGGAGGCAACATATAATCAGATTCATGTTCAGAGCTTAGCAATTCTTTTCGAACCAAAGCAAATGCAGTGTCACGAAAAGAAGAGATATCCAATAGGTTTGGTTTGGGCCCAAGATTACTATGTCCATTGTTGTGAAATAGGCCTAGTGTCGGTCGAAAGTCTCCAAAGGATTCCGCAGATACAACAAAACAAGGCTTTTCTTGAAAAGGAGCATAGCAAAAGAGCACATGATGATATTGAATCTTTTGTGCAGATTCACACTGTGTATGAAGTTCATACCGATAGGAACCGATACTCGATGTTTCGATAAGCTGAGAGCTTTGGAGTTGAGGAAAATATTGCAATGGAGGCAACAGTTCTGGTGCCTCTTGTGACTCATTCACAATAAAGGAATCGGGATCGTCAATATACTGGCGAGCCAAGAGTAAAGAAAAGGCGATCTTCTCATCTAGAGAAGCCCCACAAAGATCAACATTGGTGCCCAAAGAGGTATAGGAGCGTAAAAAAACTTGACCGAGAATCTCCTCTGAACCATCATCTTGTATGATCATCAATACTTCTTTTTTATGAAGTACAACGAAACAAAAAGGGACCAATGTACCACCTGAACGACCTTTGCATCGAATCTCATACTGATAAGATGCTATTTCGCCTTTCTGATACAATTGAAACTGCTTGAGCTTTGGGTATTTTTTTAATGGGGAAATCACAAGACCTCACTCTATACATATATCGATCATAACACACACATCAAAAAAAATATTTAGAACAAAATCAAAGAAAGTATAGGGAAATCATCTTTTCTCTTGTATGGAATACGTAATCATGGTTATAAGCAGCCACCTTAACTATTATTTATGGAGATATAACCATGAGCC
>NYTD01000287.1 GCA_002683315.1 Deltaproteobacteria bacterium
CTACAAAGGAAAGGGAAAAGGTTACCGCAAAGACGAAATCACGAAGAAGAAACAAGAACCCCATGGCGATTTCACGAAAAAGGCTATCACCAGGTCATGATGTGCTTCTTGGGTCGAAATGGAGAAGAGTATGAATGGAACGCAAAACAATTTGCGATTGACTATCTCACCATAAACAAAAGCCATATTGGAGACACACTCGATATTGGGAATCTCTTGTGGATGTTTGGGCACGAAGACCATCGTTATCGTGACCTTGCAGACCTGTTGCTGTTTCCTGGAGAGGGAGATTCTCCATTCTTTTCCCAACTCACTCTTGAAGTCTATACCAATCTTCTTGAAAACAAACATAGCTTCACCAAGGCAAAAGAAAAAATCCTTCGCGAAGAATGGTCCGATAGAGAAACCAACAAGATCGATGTACAGTGGTTTGTTGATCGTTTCGAATCCGAAGGACCCACGGGATTCCTTCTTGAGTTTGCCTTCCAGAAATCAGATCTGGAGGGATGGAACCAAGGTGCACTTGCCATTACGCGCAGCGCAAAGATAGAGAATTCACAGGTTCTGAGATTTGCGTTGGATACCTTGAACACAAAACACGATGGAACAAGCTTTCTCTCTACATTTGTGCAAAGCGAAGAAGGAGTTGCGTATATTCGCCGAATATTGCTTCACAAAATTCGTGTTTGCGTACAACAAGCCATATCATGGGTAGAAGAAGAAAAGTTAATCAAATCTCTGGGCGTTGAATTCCTCAAAGAACTATGCCATGGCAAAGACACTCTGTCCGTATCAAGTATTCGTCCATTTGTGGGAGAAGAGCCTCTACCTGAAAAAGAATTAGAAGACATTGCCATTCGCCTCATCACCCCAAAAGCACAATCATGGCTCACTGAATCCAATGAATATACGTACGAAGAGATTGGCTGGGAATACATCGATACATACACCCAAAACTTTGGCCTCAACAAAGAGCTGAGCACAGAGAAAAAACCAGTACTCAGATACAAATTTTTGCGTACATTCATGGAACGAAAGGTTCCACTTACATTTGGAGAAGTAGATGTTCAAGGTGCCATTCTTGATCGTTTGTACAATGCTATGAATTTTGATTCTCCACGTAATCAGTTCTACCTAAAACTCTTACGCAGTCGTCATGACGTTGCCAATAAAGGCGTTCCCGAATCTCTCGCATTTAAAAAAGAAGATTTTTCCTTTGAGAAGTTCGTGCAATGGGCGAAGAGCAAAAAGCCCGCCATACGAGACTTTACTTGTTTTGTATCTACCTACCAGATGAGCTATTGGGTGAAACAAGGTCTTGGATTCGCAGATTTCACATCCACACTAGAACTCCCCTATCTTGACATACAAGATCATATGCGTAATGCATTTTTTGAAAAGAACGATCATTCATACATCACCGTAGATAAGAGTAATAAAAATTTCACGGTTAATGGATTGTTCTCCTACTGCTTCAACAAAAATAGCTTTGTGCAAAAGCTTGGACTTGAGCTTCTCAATACACATCCGACAAAGTTTGGGGATCCTGAGCAACTCTTCTTGCTCGCCGATTCTAAAAATCCAGTTGTCCGAGAGCTCGTTATTCAGACACTATGGAAAAATCATCGTAATACAGCTCTGCGAGATAAATGGTTCCCCTATCCGGATTCAGTAGCCCCCATCAGCATCGCTTCAGAACCAGGAACCGTACTTAGTCCTGCACGTCATCTCACAGATCCCAACAACATCAGTGGTCTCAATCCCGAAGATGTAAAGGGCACACACAAATATCTCGGACCGATATACACGGCATCAAAAGACCTGAAAGACGAGTACAAAGAAGGTGCTCGAAAGTTCTTCCGCACCATGCTTTTCTCTTTGCCTTCGTACCCTGGCACCGAACCTGCCGCTCTCAAGAATTCTTCTTGGAGAAACAAGACCACATTGATCCACGCGATGCGTGATGTTGCACTGAAAGACGAGGATTTTGCAGAGGTCATCGTACCCATCATTCGCAATTTTCAGTCCATCAAAGCGAAAAAATTAAAAGAAGCCTGTATTTCGACATTGGTTCGATTGGAGGCCTGCTATCCAAACAACAACAACCTGACATACCCGTACACTCAGGGAGGTGAATAATGTACACCATACCTACACCCATTTATGGTACCATCCGCGCTCTAACCCAACACGGTAATCAACTATTGATCGCCACCGATCATCCAGAAGGAGAGGTCTCTCCCATCTTCTCTTTTGATGTGCAAACTGCACTCCAAGATGCGAAAGGTCTTGGCCACGTACAAAGCATTGAAACAACAAGTGCTGTACTCGGATTTGTTCAACATGGCTCAAACACACTCGCCATAACAAAAGAAGGACTGTTCACCATTCAAGATGGAGAGTTAGCAGAACTTGTCAATTCATCCTTCCCACTGCAAGGCGCCTGCTCCTTGGATGAAAATACCCTTCTCCTTGTTGGTTCTCAATCTGTTGCTCTGTATGATGGAACAACGACCAACTTGTTCTCCTTTGATCAGGAGATTACTGCTTGGGCCAGCCAAAAAGGAGGAAAACGATTTGCTCTTGGACTTGCTGACGGCTCTTTGGTCCCATGCTTCCGAAAAGAAGGAACAGGAGACTTTGTTGAAGGCGTCTTCTTTGATGAAGATGATGAAGAATGGGTGCAGGTACATTCGGGAAAGGTCACACAACTCCTCTATGTAGAAACAGAAACTTCTCGTGGCATCGTTGATTCACTCATCTCTATCGATGAGAACAATCAGACCTTCCATACTTCTATTCTAGAAGGAAAACCACTGGAGCGTCCTTCACACAACCATTCGAAGATGATCACCAGCATCATTGATACTTCATTGGATGTCGACACGGTACAATACGGTGGTCAACCATACTTCTATACAGTATGCATGGACGGAATCATCCAACCATGGTCTCGGGGATACGGAAAGAGCAAAATAAAAAAGGAAGCATTCGGAGCTGGTATCAACACAGGTTGCGTCATGCGTCTTACTGTAGAAGTAAAAGGACAAACCCGTGAGAATCATCCTTGTATTCTTGTTGCTACAGCAGAATCTTTTGCTGTTTATGCTCTGGTCAACCATGTCCAGGCAGATCTCAAACCAGAAGAGTTGTCTCTGATCAAAGACAACGGAAAAATAGACAAAAAAGCAGCCTTGTTCAATGGTGGAAATGCTTTTGTCGAATCATTCCATTCCGGACATCAAGAAGAGAAGAAAGGACTTGAAGTCTATTCACAATGGTCTTTGGAATACGCGGTTCGAAAGGTAGCTTCCATCATTCGCAATTCCAACAACTCTGGCCTCATCACAAAAGCCAAAGAAGCACTCTTCGCATACAGTCACCCACGTCAAATCGTAGAGATGCGATCGCTGATTACCTCTGTATACAACAACCGAATCCGTGAAGAGGTGTATCATGCACTAAAGCCTATCGACTCCTCATTGCATCCATATCGCCATGCACTGCGCGCACACTCTGAGCTTGCAAAACAAGCAGTTGTTGATTTGGCCAATCTCTATCGCATCAATCAAAAGCAAGAAGTCCTTGAGCTACTTGTCTCTCAGCTACGATCCAGTCTGCCCATTGCCCAAGAAGCATTCCATCAATTCTTGGGAGACAATGCAGTCATCTCTGGAGTTGAAGGTATCCTTTATGGACTACGTTCGTCACACTCACAGATTCATCAACAAACAGTAGCACAACTCTCTTTGAACAACCTGTTGAATACTCCGCAAACCATTCTTGCTCTCCGTCCGCTTTTGGAAAGCAATGACGACGAATTGAGAACACACGCGCTTCATGTTTCATTGCTTCGTGTTCCGGATCTTGCCTATCTTCTTCGCTCTGGTAATAGAGGAATGCACAACATGATGTGCGATTTGGAATTCTCTGAAGAAGAAGCTGAAGCGGCAAAATCCCAATTCGATGATGGATTTGATGATGCTCGCATCAAATCTACCGAATCAGCCATTCGAAATCATACAGCTCTGGAAGCATCTGATCTCATGTTTGAGCTCAGCAGCTGTTTCCAAGAAGATGTGGCGGCCATCCCCACTCTTGTGAATGCAAAGCTTGGCGATGCTTCTGCTTTGGTCATCCTAGAAGGATTGATTCATTCTGACAACAAAAAAGCAGCCCGCACAGCTGCCATTGGACTTGGATACTTCGCCGATACCGAGAACAGTGCCTACAATACCTTGATGGAAATCTCCATGGATGATTCCATCCCCACCGTTGTTCGAGAAACAGCCATTGACGGATTCATGGCTTCTTCCCTCAAGCGTGGCTACGATTCAAATCTTCGCGAAGCCATCGATGCACTTCTCTCCGCAAGTGAAGAGGTCGTTCGTCTCAAGGCCATCATAGAAACACAGAGAATCGTTTCAACCACTCTTGAGACAGTTCTTTCTGTAGATGCTCGTGCACTATATGCAGAACTTGAGTCTCTTCGAAATGAGTTCAACAATCGTTCTCGTCGCTTGAAAAGCCAAGAAGAACTCTTATCTTCTATTCGTAGGAAAGATGAGCCTACAAAATATCTTGAAGCCAAAAGAAAAAGGAATGAACTCAAAGAACTTGTCGAACTTACCCAAAGCAAAGTAAGCAACAAAGAAAGCGAAATCCAATCTCAATATGGAGACGTGAACGTACAAACGACGATCGATTTTCTCAAAGAACTCCTTAAGAAAGCGCTTGGTGATAGCGATAAGCGTGTTGCGCGCGAAGCTTTTTTGTGCATCCTGAACAATAAGCTCTACGACCTGCACGATGTACAAGCAGAGCCTATAGAAACGCTTCGAGAACTCATCTCCTTCCAACCAAACCATACCCGCACATGGGCGATAGAAGAACTTGGAGAACGATTAAAAGAGGCTAAAAATTGGGTAGTCGATGTCATCTCCGACAAATTCCGCTCTTCTGCTGGAATTGAGATATTTGACCAAATCCTCCCCTATCTTCCACAAAATAATTCTACACTCCAGCAACTATTTTTCGATGCGGCATTGAATAATCAATATCCCAAACTTTCCGTTCGTGCTTTGCGAGTAATGTTTGCCTACACAGGAGACTGGATGGCTACACTCTTCCAAAGAGCACTTGGTTCAAAAGAGCAAGAGATAGCCAACGTAGCCTTATCCAAAGAAGCAATCGACGCACTCAAAAAGAGTGATCTTGGCGCAGAGCAAATCCTTGCTGCACTCAAGTCAGGAAAGGAAGAGCATGTCAACGCTGCACTTGCATTCCTCAAGAAAGACACAGAGTTATACAGCACCGGTGTTGTTCGAGAGCTCAGAGATATGCTGCAGGCCAAAAAGGTCAATATAAGCTTCCTCACTGGAAAAGCTCCCCTCGATTGGGCTGCCAGGTCTGGAAATGAGCAAGGATACTTCTTCGAGCTATTCAATATTAGCACCGACAAGCAAAAGCTTCGAGTCATTCAAAGCGTAGCCCCCAAAACAGAAGTTTGGGTGGATTCTTTCTATGAAGAGATCATTACCCATACACAACGAGAAATTGTTGCCAAAGGTGCGCTGCAGCACTTCTATCAAAAAGAAGGTCAAGACAAAGAATCAGCCAAATCATACATCTATCGTTTGGTTGAGTCTCAGGTCGAAGTACAAAAAATCGCTGGTTTACGCATTGCTGTTCTTCGATACAACCAGTATCCTTTTGCACAAGAGCTGTTCAAAAATGCGATGGAAAATGCTTCCACACGTCGTTTGGCTAATCTCGCTCTCAGCGCAAAATATGACTGGGCAGAAGAGTTTCTCACATCTGCGTTGGAAGACGATGATCATGAAGTATCACAGTATGCATTCTCCGAGCTATACTCCATGTATCAAGCGAAGGGTGGTGGAGAACAATTCCTAAAAGAAGCCGTTAAGAAAAATCGTTCTCTTCGCCAAAAAGCGCTCCAACTCGCTGCCAACTCCCCATGGAAGATAGAACTTGCTCTGGGCTTACTTGATGATGGTTCTGAAGCACAGGTAACCATTGTTCTCAAGCTCTTGGAAATTTCAAACCTTGACCAAGAAACACTGGAAAAACTTCGCAGTCATACCAATAAGCAGGCATCACGATGGGCCAAAAACCAACTCATGGAACGTGGACTTCTTGTCGATGTGGAATCCCTCCGTGAAACCCTTCGCGAGCCTC
>NYTD01000288.1 GCA_002683315.1 Deltaproteobacteria bacterium
CCGCACCATACCTTCATAACGGATCGATCCCCAATCTCTTGACACTACTCGATAGTGACACACGACCTACATTTTGGCGGAGAAACTTTGAATCTTCGGCATATGATTATGAATCTGTTGGTTGGCCCTATGAAGAAATAGATGGCCCCTTTGACAAACAGACGTACAATACCACACGTTCAGGCTATTCGAATTCCGGTCATACGTATGGTGATATATTATCCGATGAAGAACGATTTTTTCTCGTCGAGTATTTAAAGACACTATAGTTGCAAGTACATGAGAAATGTATGTGACGTGATGAAAGTCACATTTGCGATTCTATACCAGCGCGATATCATACAATATAAAAATACCTTTTGGGAGTCTTAATGAATAAACAAGACGGATTTGATTGGCATTATCTAATGGAAGCAACATCCATCCTTATCTTGTGGAGTCTTATGGGATGGGGAATTTATCGCTTGGCAGAAGGATACAACACCTTTCATATCCCAATTTTAATCATATCTGTCTTTGTAGGATATCTTGCTGCTGACTTCGTCTCTGGACTCGTTCATTGGCTTGCAGATCGCTATTTTAGTCCGTCAACTCCTGTTATTGGCTCTACATTTATTGTTCCATTTCGAGAACACCATGCCGATCCAAAAGACATCACTCGCGTAGACTTTATTCAGACCAATGGACACAACTCTTTGGTTACCATTCCAGTTCTTGGAACCTTTCACATCCTCCCACTAGAATCAGGCTCTTGGTGGGCTGTCGGTATGTTCTCAGCTGTTCTATCCTTATCTACATGGATTTTTCTGACCAATCAATTTCATAAGTGGGCACATGTAGATGAAACTCCACAATGGGTAAAGCCTCTACAAAAGATTCGTCTTTGCCTTGGAGTCGAAGTACACGAACTTCATCATACTTATCCAAACGATACAAATTACTGCATCACAAGTGGCGTCCTAAATCCTCTTCTTGAAAGAGTGAACTTCTGGAGAAGAATGGAATGGCTTATGTTTAAAGTATTCAACATGAGACCGTTCCACGATGAAGACCTTAAAGACCACGTACCTCTTCCTGGCAAATAAATACATCATTGTGTTGAATCTGGAGATACTCTAGGAGTTGGTATGCGAAATTCATCACAGGCAATCGAAATGTTGGAGGACTTTCTTTGAGACGCACTCAAAAGACAATATTCCTCTTTTGCTTCTTCTTGTTTTCCAATCATCAACATCATGCGTATTTTAGCAAAGAAACATGATATGTCAGTAGACGAGCATGTTTCCATAAGACGAAGAGCTGTACCATACTCTTGTTCCAAAATCGCCAGACCAGCTTTTTCTTTCATCAACCAGCTTGTATTACTCGGCAAAAATGGGTCACAAATACTGTCTAATGATCTTCGAAGGCGAACGGACATACAAAGATTCGCTCCCGATTGTTTGTATAGTTCTTCTGCCTCGGCCAACAATCCAATATCTTCAAGCTCTTTTGCGTATTGCCGATTCACAGCTTTTGATGGGTTTCTATTTAGAAGTACTCGAAAAGCACCTTTTGTTCGTAATTCTTCATCGCTGAGGGGACGCGTATCAAAAGCAGATCTCCGTTGCTGATCTGGTTGTGACGGAAAGCCTTGTACATCTGCTCGTACAAGGCGAAATGTAATATTATCTCCCTTTCCATATAGTGGAATGGTACGCGTGGTTCTATTTCTAGGAGTCAGCCAACTTCCTCCTAGAATATATGGTCTTTCTTCAAGAAGCGGTTCTTCATATCGATCCCAAACCAACTCCCACAAGTCTCCTCGAAATGCTCCACCTTTTGGAAAGGAGAATCGATTGTTTTCCCAATATCGACCCTTCGACTCTTTTTTAGAGATTTCAGTCCACTCTTCTTTGGTCGGTAACCGCCAAGCAGAACATCCTTCAATCCACCGTACATCATCATCACTAAGTACGTAACATGAGGGTTCTTGAAGATACCAGTTGAGCAAATCGGCAAACTTGACCGCATCAAACCAATTGATATTATGGACAGAATACTTTTCATTTTGAAAAGAAGACGGATTACGATCCATCACCATCATGAAAAGTCGCTGATCGATTTCTTTTTGTAAAGAAGTTATTTCATATGGAATTCTATGTGTAACAAAAGCATACGTTGTGAATAATTTCTGGACTTTCGGAATCTTTTCTACTCGATTTTTCCATTCTGCAATCTGTATACTTGTTAATGGATATTCAAATGGGATTGCCACACGAACCGAATTTTGAAGGATTTCTGCCTGTTCATGCAGACTTCTGGCTCTCTCTACCTCTTCAAACTTCGTGAGATATTCTTTGTTTGTGAGTGGTGCTTTCCAATCAGAAGTGGAAATACGAAGACGCTGAGCATCACGCTGCAGCAGATAAAACTTTTCTATAGGAATATATTGCTCTTCAAGTGCTTTTTTCAACTCTGCTTCTTTTTTTAATGAAGGATTATTTGAGAATTCCTCTATATCAAGCGAAGCTTTCTTTGCTTGTCCGAGCAAAGAATCAAATCGTTTCATTCTCTGCTCGTGTTCTAACAAATACGTATGAAAAGCTTGAATTTCATACTTTTGGTATGGAAAACGGGGCCAAGATATCGGAGGACATTCCAAACACGAAGGATGAGGGATTGTTTGACCTACATTGGGAAAACGAGAATGAAGAACATATACATCTTGCTGTAAATTCCATTGAACCCATCCCAAATATAATAATACACCTAAGATCGGAGCAAGGATTAACCCTCGATAACGATGCTTTAATAGCCTCTCTGCACGACGATTGGATGCAAGGATATTCGCCTCGTGCATATAATTATCGATATTTTCACGAGTATAAGGAGGTTTCGGACTCTTCAAAAGGCTATGAACCGCTTGTGGATACGACTCCAAAGCGAGCATCAAAGAAGCATGAAGCATCAATTGTTCTTGCACTATCTCTTCATAGTGCTCGGGATCATCATAAGGAGGAGAAGGACGTTTTGGAGCAAAGGATATGGTTTCTTTTGCTCTACGTTCTGCTGTTTCAATCCGCTCCCAGTATTCTTCTTGCTGTTCTAATGCCGTTTGAAAGACTTCTAGTGTTATGGGTGTTCTCAAAAAATCTTTTGGCTCCCAATGTATTGCTTGGGCTCGTTTTCGTAGGTCTTCCCATTGCGTAGAAAGAACTTCTTGATTTCGTAATACACTTTCTCGATTGTTCATCTCTGTCTTGGAATATGGACGAGCCAAAGGGATCCAATCGAGCTGTACATCTATAAATCTGTCTTTTAACTGACTGGATCTTTTGTGTAAATTCTGCTGCTCTGCTAATATTTTTTTTGCTTCTGCTACTGCAGCTGCATGTACTGGTTTGGGAAAAGAGAACTCAACAGAAAATTGTCGCAACAAATCTTGTAATTGTTGAGAATCTTTTTCTAACATCTGAGTTTGTAGGAAGCGAACATGCTGCCTTCTTTGAACAAATCCAAGAGATTCATACAGTGATTCAAGCTCAGCCAATACTTCTGTTGAAGACTTCTCTTCTAGTAAAACACAAGGAGAGTGTAGCTGGGACTCACTATAATGCCGTGAAAGTTGTTGTAGGGCCACACGGATACGTGTCATTTTGTCAGTACGATTCAATGTACGTATCTCTTCTAGATCTTCTTCGAGTCTATTCTGAAGATTCTTCATGGTATAGTGATCAAGAAGCTGATTTATATCTATTGTGACTCCCTCACCAAGAAGCTCTCCTTGTAATTTTTTAAGCGTATTTTTTTTCCAGTTGTATTCTTTTTCTTTGCTTCTTTGATATGCCTCTTGTTCTCCAAGCAGTTTCCAACACTGCGCGATTATACCCCAGTCAGCTCCTTTTGTTGCTCTCTCTTGAAGCAAAACCCAGCCCTTCCATTTTTCTTTTTGTTTTTTGGTAGCTTCCATAGCAAAAAGAGTAAGCCACCTACGAGGATGATGAGAAGCCGTTATGGGATGAGAATGAACTGCTTTCAAAACTGGATCAAGTTCAAAAAGAGCTTCTTTGGCTGATGCGAAACGTTCATTTGGATTACGATGCAACAATCGTCGCAACCATAAAACAGCAATTGCTGGGAGGTCTACCTCATCTTCCCAGTCCAAAACTTGATCTGAGAGCATGGAAAAAGCACTTTTCCCAGAGAGCAACTCAACCAACAACGCTCCTGTTGAATATAAATCCGAGGAAGGAGTAGGTTCTCCTTTAATCTGCTCTGGAGCTTGATACCCTAAAGTCCCTGCCATTATGGTGTTTCCGAATGTTCGATCCTGACAATGGATAGCCGCTCCAAAATCGATCAAATGTAAGGTATTATCAGAAGACCATATCAAATTTGAAGGTTTGATATCACGATGAAGTACTGGAGGATCTTGCTCATGTAGATATTCCAAAATAGGAAATAATTGAACGGCTATACTCCATGGTTCAACAAATTGCTCTTGTATGGATGCACCATCAATATACTCAGTAACAAGATGAAATCGTGATACCATATCGATTTCTTCTACAAAATTGTCAACAAAAGAGGGAATTGCTGGATGCTGCAATTGTTGTAAAAACATTGTTTCCCTATCTTTAGACTGACTATGATTATGAAAAAAACGTTTGATTACTACTTTTTGATTGTTTTGTACATCTTCAGCAAGATAGCTTTGTCCGGATGTCCCTTGACCTAATGGCCGTATATATCGATAACGCGACAATGAATTCTCCCAATTCTATGGACCTCAAAAATACGAACAAAATGCCTATTCCCAAAACACGCATATATATAATTTTAGCTTTACCATCAACAAAGATGTACGAAACATCTATACTGTCGAAGATATAGAAATTTTATCATACGTTACGTGAAACGTCGAACAAACTCAAATTCAATCAAACAAATTTTTACTCTAGAATCATCTATTCGTGATATTCCGATGGAACATCAAGCTGTCCAACTGAGTTTTGTCCCCAACATTCAACCCATCCTTCTTGTACGATACCACAACTGTGATACCCGCCGGCAGAAATACCATACCACTTTTGATCGGGTATATTCGTTTGACCGTGTTGATTCCAGCCCCAACAAACCCCATCTCCATTCTCTTGAAATCCGCATCCATGAAAACTCCCCATAGAAATATCCACAAAAACACCAGATGGAGGAGTTGATTGTTCATATTGATTATCTCCCCAACATACGATTTCACCTTCTTGAGACAAGGCACAAGAATGATAATCACCAGATGAAATCTGTACATAGGTTCCACTCGGTGCATCTGTTATCCCAAAGAATTCATTCCCCCAACAAGAGATCTCTCCTTGCGTGCTCAAGATGCAGGCATGTCCACTTCCAACAGATACATTTCGTATCTGTTGAGTAAATGAGAAGCTGTTGTCGAATCCCACACCCCAACAAAAAACATCTTCATTTGAAACGCCACAACATTGATTTCCACCACATGAAAAGGAGGAATATACTCTATCTGTGGACTCAAGTTGACCAGAGGCATTATTTCCCCAACACGATATTGTACCACGAGGAGACAATACACAAGAATGATATGCCCCTAGAGATATATCTTGAGCATTAATCGGACGCCCATTGCTTTCACCGCTAAGGTTACCTCCCCAACAATCCACTATATCACTCGTATACAGACACGAATGTGCATTCCCAAGATCAATCCCTAAGACTCCATAAGAGGATTCAATTGAGGGAGAACAAGAGAATATAAATATGAGCATAATAAAAAATTTTAAAGGAAGAAAGTCATGATAACGCGTAGATACTTATGCACCCAAAATCAATACAAGACAAGAAGAAGATGTCGATATTTATACAGTGATTTGTTAGTTATGAATAGGAAAAGGAATTCGTCTTATGAAATGTACAAATTGTGGTACCGAAAATTTTGATGTAGCAGTGAAATGTGCCCGATGCCATGCTGTACTATCAAATATCAATCCAGTATATCGAAGTACTCCTGATCCTGAGCCACCAACTCAAATTAGCGGTTCCGGTTTTGAAAAAATACGATTCGGACCCGCACCAGACTCTCTGAAAAAAAATCGGCCCCAAAAAATCCAACGACCATCTACACAGAAAAATCAACATTTAAAAATACAAGAGTCCGATAAGCGACCCCCGATTTCACAAAATCAGAGAGTAGAAAAGAACCAAAACAATTCACAAGAACCTTCAGTTATTCTTTTTGGTGCTTTTGCACTCTCTTTAGGAGTGTCATTTCTAATGCTTTGTATTGATTTTTATTCTTTTTTCTTAC
>NYTD01000289.1 GCA_002683315.1 Deltaproteobacteria bacterium
GGTCCCATTGAAGCCAAAGAGGTCGAACTTTCCAACCTGCATGTCGTAACAACTGGTAAACAAGCTCCTTTTGACGATAGTCCTGCTGGCAACATAAATTTCTCTGTTGGTTCTGTAGTCGTACGTGGACTCAATGGTGCTGGAGCCGAAGCCGATTCTATATCTGCACAAAACGCTTCTGGAACCTTATCCGAAGACTCAGGGAACATCCATGCAGGAACCGCAAACGCTTCCAACCTGAAATACAATGGAAATCACGTACAGAAAGCAGAACTTGCTGGTGTCAATGCTTCTTTTGAAAAGGGAAGCAATGGAGATCTCGGAGCCAGCGTAACTGCAGCAAGCGCAGCAGCCAGCGGTATTGATACCGCCCAAATAGATGCACAATCTTTTTCTTCTTCCAACCTACAAGCCTCTGGTAATCTTCAAGAACAGTCGGTTTCCGGTTCGCTTGGTTCTTTCTCAGCAAAAGGAATTCAGAGCACACAAGCAAATCTTGACTCCGCATCTGGAAACGGGGTCACATTTGCTGGTGATATCGATGATAAAACAGGATCTGCAGGAGCAGACAAAATCATGGTTCAAAACCTCGAATCTCAGCACGGATCCTTAGACTCTGCTACAATGCACAATCTATCCGCACAAGGTTCAACGAAGGGAGGAAGCGGAAGCATTGGAAGCATTCACGCTTCTGGAGCAAATTCTGAATTTGGTTCCGTAGATCAAGCTGGAATACAAGGATTAAACTTCTCCTCTAACGGAACGGAACACTCTGCCTCCATGAAGTCGGCATCCATGACAGGAGCGAATTCTGAGTTTGGGTCTGTGGAACAGGCTGGGATACAAGGCATACAGTTATCTTCCAATGGAAAAAATCATTCTGGTTCTCTTTCTTCAGCATCCATAACAGGAGCAAAATCTGAGTTTGGATCCGTAGGATCAGCTTCTGTACAGGATGTGAATTTTCAATCAGATGGTACAAATCACTCCGCAAATCTGGTATCTGCACAAGCAAAAGGTATTCAAACGCAAGGAGCATCCATTGACTCTGGTTCTATACAAGGAGCATCTCTATCATCCAACGGCACAAATCACAATGTAAGTCTCACTTCCATGAATGCTTCTGGTATTCAAGCCCAAGAGTTTGGAACAATCGATAGTGTTGAGGCTCAAAAAATACAGGCCAGTAGTACTCCTCAATCACAGCAAGCATCCATACAATCCCTTGGAGCGAAAGGAATAAACGGACAAGGAATCTCAATAGATGAAGCGCGTGCCTTGGGTGTCCAAGCGGGTACAGATCAACACGGAACTCATGCTTCATTGCTCGACGCACATGCACAAGGAACAAATATACAACAAGATGGCTCTAACATCTCTGTCGATATGACCACACTTCACAATGCTCGTGTACAACAAAATGCTGACCAAACATCATTTCAGCTAGGTAAAGGAAAAGCCAATGGAATCTCAGTGCAGGCAAATGGGGCACAATCCAATGGACAAAAGAGTAGCGCTACTGATTCTGGAGAAAAAAGCACCATTGATACAAGCGCACTGATTTCATCTGCATCAAAACGCATAGAAAGTGGCTCAATCCGAGCAGGAGCTGATCTTAACGCACAAGACTTGGGAATGGCTGAGATTGAAAAAGGAACGCATGTCCTGGCAAATATCGACATCGAAAATAATCGAATCCAAGATGGAAGCAAAATCAATACAAGTAAAGCGATTGATGGCCCAGCATGGATTTCAGCTGATGGTGCATATGTAGACAAAGGACAGTTGATGGGCGACGTCAATGGATTCTTCGATATCAATGCAGGAAAACATATAAACAAAGCCGTGGGACTTGATGGGAAAAAAATCCACTCAATTGGATCATATGGTTCAGCGATCGCCAACCAGCCTAAAACAAACAGCAATGATGGTCCTGGTTTTGTAGATGCCTCTTCCATACATGCTGAAGGGCAAATACAACTTAGTAACGGTACCATTGATGCAGGTTCGGCTTCTATGGAACTGGCTGGGACCCAAAGTGGAGACAACCAAGTTGCTTTTTCAGGTAGAGAGGGAGTCGTAGCGGTCGAATTTGCACGTTTTATTACAAGTTCATTATCCATCAATACAGACGCAGTTCAAGTAGAAGCCGATTCTGCATCTGTTTCAGAAGGTTCTCTATCATTACAAGCAGACAAACAAGAATTGAATGGTTCTATTGGAAATGTAACAGTAGAGGGTGTTGAGGGAACCATGAACAATTCCAAGAGCTAATCCTCTTGGAAATATCCGATATAAAACTAAAGCCATCTACACGGACACTTCCCAAATAGTATTTGTATACTCAATCTCGACGTTTCAAGCCGAGAAGTGCAAGTAAAAGAAAGAATGGAGAGACATCACCAGCCGACCCAAGTGTACTACACCCTCCCGATTCCTCTTTTGGTTCTTCAGAAGGCTCACCTGATGGTTCGCCAGATGGTTCGCCGGACGGCTCTGTGGTAGGTTCACCAGATGGTTCGCCAGATGGTTCACCAGAAGGTTCACCAGATGGTTCTGTCTCTGCGGGCTCTCCAATATCAATCGTCAACGTATATGATACCCCAAGATCTCCTCCATCTGAATATAGACGAACAGCAAGAACCATATCTGTTTCTTCTGTGGTATTGTACTGCATCACTTCTGGAGCTTGCAGAGATGTTGCACTTGTTAGAAAATCTTCTTCTGGCCCATACAATGTCATATCCAAGTCGCCGTCTGCCGTATCAAAGTCTGCTGTAATGGTGACTCCTTTGTTTGCGGGAATCACAAATGAAAAATACTCATTTTGACAGGCCACAAGATCGTGCGTTCCTACTGATAAAGCTGCTGCGCTTTCAATCTCGGTATTGTTTGAGTACTGATCTTCTGAACAAGGGTCAAACTGCTCACGAACAACATCCATATCGTAGGCTAAGCCATAGTTATCATCAGAATCAGTAGATTGAACAACTTTTAGATACACCTCTTCTCCTGGTATACTTAAATAGTCAAGTGCATATACCCCCTCTTCTACATAGCTTGTCGAAGACAACGAATTCTCCTCTGCATCATATAGTGTCGCAGATGGATAGCCATCTTCTGGATCAAATGTAAATGTTACTTCAATCTTTTCTGCTGCATTAAGTGAGGCCATAAACCAATCTTCATCAAATTCACATATCTGCAATTCTGTTGCGGAGGATAAATTGGCTGCAGTTGCCATTGTATCATTGGATTCAAAAGAATCACTTTCACATTCTGGAGGACTTCCAGAAGTTACACTCAAATCATACGTATTGATGCCCTGCGTACTTGCTGAATAATACAACACCTGTAGAAAGTACGGTCCTGTTGTCTGTGCAAGATACGTGATTTGCTCGTTGTCTGAAACAGAAACAGAAAAAGCGATATCATTTTCTCCATCAGATGCATCGTACAATTTAAGATCTATATCTCCATCATCATGAATAAATGTCGCGTCAATTGTAAGAAGTTCCCCCGCAGTCCCCTGAACCTGATACCAATCTTCATCTGTATCACAGACCCACAAACCACTAGCGGAGGGACCAGAAAATGAAGCGGCTTGCTCAAAACTATCATTATCTTCGTACGAATCATCTGTGGGACAATTGGCAAATGCGCTCCATCCCATACTCAATAATAAAATCATAAAACCTCCGTTATCTATGGAACGTATCATATTGAGTCATAGCCAATAAAACAATGAGATCAAAAAAGTTAAAATTACTGTCCTTTTGAATTCGAAACTCTGTCATAATTTTCGATAGTACAACAAACTATCTTGTGGTGATTTGACATACAGCTTGCCGCCACACAAAAATAACGAGCTAAAGCGCAAAAAGGTTATTGTGCTTACTCGTATCTTCTTCTCAATCAGAGGTCTATTATGAGCGCAAAAGCTTCTAAAAGAAAAATAATACAATCAAGAAACAGTGCGGTACAATCCAAGGGAGTACTGAGAGATTTGGGAATTATCGGCTGGGACCGTCAAGAACCAGTTATCCTTGCAGCCTTGGCTACCCGTTCACCACTTGTACTCATTGGTGAACATGGAACAGCCAAAAGTCTTCTTCTTGAGCGCCTGGCTCAAGCTTTGGACCTGCAATATCGTCACTACAATGCATCCATAATTAATTTTGACGATCTGATAGGCTTTCCTGTACCAAAAGATGGAGATATCGAATATCTGAGAACCCCACTTGATGCATGGGATGCACAAGCCATCTTTATTGATGAAATTTCTAGATGTCGTATCGATATGCAAAATAGACTGTTTCCAATTGTGCATGAGAAAAAACTCCAAGGAAAATCTTTAGAGCATCTTGAATACTGTTGGTCTGCAATGAACCCATCCACCAAAGAGTATATTGGAACCTACAATCTCGATATCGCCTTTGCTGATCGGTATCATTGGCTTATTCGTGTTCCAGAAACAATGAGCCTAGAAGACGAACTTGCCATTATTACAGGCGTGGAACCTAAAAAAGACGCTGGGGTACGATTACGCCAGACGATTAAAGAAATCCGTGGACAACTGCACACCATTACTGCGGTATTTAAGCCTGTTGTGGCTGAATTACTACAGGCTGTCCGAGGAATATTAGATAATGCTGGGTTTCCTTTTTCACTACGTCGAGCACATATTATCTATCAAAATATTCTGTCTCTTCTTGCTACGGGTCAATTTTCCGAAGTATCCAAAGCCACACACACCGCACTCGTACATAGTCTTACACAAAACACCAATGCCCCTCCACCTTTAAACACCATCACGAAGGCTCTTAAGCTCTCTCGAGAATATCTTTCCTTCAAAATGGATCCCATTCTCAAAGAACTCCTCAAAGAAAAAGATATCCTCAAACGAATCAAGATCTGTCTTCGAGCCGAAAACCAAGAACTGATCACAGCAACCATACTCGATGCCCATGCAAGCCTTGATCCAGGTGAGCGAATTGCATTATCCTATCGTTTATTTCCCATTTTGGTAGAGAAACATCCCAATCTCCCTACCCTGATCTTTGAAAATCTCAGCTTTGATATGGAAAAAGTACAAAGCCTAAAGCGTAGCGTTGAAATGCTTCCTACATACAGTAATCGATATAAGCTTGTGGATAAGATAGCACAAGTAACGAGTACATTCTCTGAATATGAAGCATGGATTGAAGATGTAATCTGGGCAACATTTCAAGAAGACGAGCTACACTCAATTACCGATATCGTTGAGTATGCCCGCCAGATTCAAGCAACATTCCCACATGAGATAACCTATGAATGAATCTCTTCTTCACAATATGAGTGCTCCTCCACGCTCTAAGGTCGTTGTAGCTCCGAACCGAAAGACTCCAAAGCAGCTTAGATTCCGACTAGAAAACCATCCTCCCAAAGGAGCAAACTACGAGGAAAGACTCGCTGAAAAATTTGGGTTTGCAAGCATCGAAGATCTTCTTCAATACGATGAGGCTCTTAACGAACAGCTTGAGATTACCCCCATATTAACTACGATGAGATTTACAGACAACACCATTCAGGTCAACACTCCCTTCATTAATATCTTTGTATTATCTCGCATTTCAGGAACACTCTTTATGAAGCGTAGAAGTCCTGAATTCTCCTATGAGCGAATGTCTAAAAAGATGTTTCTTCCTCTTCATGGATTTGCAAATCACTTTGATGGAACAAAATTATGTCTGCCCTAAAACAACGTATTGCCGATCTTGAAGTTCTCATACCCTATGGCCTAGAGCGAATGCTATCACTGCTCGATATTGTAGAAACAGATACAGTTCCAACCGCGGCCATTCCCATTGGTGCTTCTTCTCCACGCATCCTCATCAATCCAGAATTTGTACAAGAGCATTGCCAAGAAGATATTTGTCTTGGAGCACTCATTCTACATGAACTTCATCATCTTCTACTTGGACATACGCGAGTATTTCCCAGAACAACAACACTTCACAACATCGCTTTTGATGCCATCATCAATGCTATGATCTGTCGTCAAGAACCAAAATATAAACTTTTTTTTCAAAAATATTATCCAGAGACCAAATTTCCAGAATGTCTTTTACGTCCTCCTGAATGTTTTCCAAAGCCGTATGTCCCACATCCAGATATTCCAAGTGATGTCCAGAAGATCATAAAAGAACTCTACTATACCAACCGTACATCTTTTTATGATGTATTTGAGCTCATATGTCGATATACGACAATTATCCAGCTCGAACATACACTCATTGGGAACCATGGAACAGATGGAAGAGGATTTGAGAAACATGACGACCCTGCTCTATTTGAGGCCATTCGAGCCATTGTAGAAGAGTGGCCTCTACCTCCCTTTCCCATAAAAGGAAGATCTCTCGCCGATACATTTATGAGAAAATCATTTACATATGAGGAGCGAAAAACACCCGAAAAGACAATTGTACAAGCTATTATGAGACTGAAGCCCGACCAAGGAGAAAATCAAGGAGTTGGCCAAGGATACATAGATAAACAGACGCAACAAATATGGCCCAATTTTCGAGATCGAAAAACCTTTGCTATGATGCAAACAGGAATTCAACCTCTTCTCTTCCAAGGAAAAACACCACATCGAGAAACCCTAACACCCGTGTCTATATATGTGGATGTATCTGGGAGTATGAACCCATATATCTCTCACGTATCCAACGCCGTTATCAGCTGTTCACAATACCTTAATGAAGATATCTTCTTATTTTCAACCAAGATATCCTCTATCCATATCAATGAATTTCAAAAAGGGTCATACAATACAACGAGCGGAACAGACATCACAGCTGTCGCAAAACATATTCATGAAAACAAAGTTAAAACAGCCGTCATTTTAACGGATGGATTTGTGGGACCTGTACCCAAACAGTACCTAAAAGCATGTCGAAATGCCGCTATTCAAGTCATTCTAACAGAAGATGGATACAAAGATGATCTCATCCCCATCGCCAACGAAATCTACACACTCGGAGCACCAAATGAAAACCATCGCTGAATTTATTCTTCCCGGACACCCTGATAAAATTTGTGACCGTATTGCAGATCTTATTGTCGATGCAGCCTGCGAGAGAGCTCCTCGCTCTTTGGTTGGGGGAGAAGTTGCACTACATCGCTAC
>NYTD01000290.1 GCA_002683315.1 Deltaproteobacteria bacterium
ATGTGACGTCACACTTTCACGAAAATCTGCCTGTGCCTCAAAGACGATATATTCCAAAAAACGAAGTGTCTCCTCGCGGGCGTCACTTCCGAGTTCACCATAATAATGTTCAAACAAAGATGGATCTTTGGTCATATCTTTTAGCTTGTGTAATCGAAGATATTCCACAAAAAATTCAGATACACCTTCTTTTGATTTTGGGTCTTCAAGCATACGTTTGGCTTGTGTAAACAGACCTTCTCGTGTATCAATAGAACCATCTCCAACTGAATCGAGTAATTCATCATCAGGGATATCATTCCAAAGAAAAAAGCTTAGCTTCGTTGCGAGTTCCCTTCCTTGAAATACACGTTTTTGTGAATTTTCTGAATCTGGAGTCCCCAACTCCATTCGATATAAAAAATACGGGGATTGCAACAAGGCTGCAATCCCAAATTCAACTCCCTTATAAAAATCATCATAGACGGAAGCAGCTTCCAATACAATCGATTGATAGCGCATGACCTCCTCTTGTTCTAGGTCTTTACGCCATAATGTACTTCCCAACTCAGAAATAAATATCGTTGCACAATCTTCATCAGTTGCGCTCGAAGGTGTACAAGACAAAATCATGGCAAGGGCATCTGGTGATTCTACAACCTGCTTGGCAAGACCAAATGCCGCCGCCTCAATTGACTCAATCCCACGATTGGTAAATGCAGATTTAGAAGCACCAATCGCCAGATATCCTGCCGACATCATATCGGGTTCTGCCAAATCTGGTACAACTATATCATCACCAAAAACACTGGTAAGAACATTATTATATTGTGCGTGCGTAAGCCTTCTCAATGGAACACCTCCCATCTCAATCTCTTCGTACTCCTCTTCAGAAGCCATATCCTTCAGAGACAATTGAGAGGAACATGCACTCATAAAACAAAAGAAAACCATCAATATCACTCCATATTATTGGTTCGAACAATAAAGGCACTGGTTCCTGAAAATGAAAATGCCAAGGAAAACAGATCGCAATCTCCAGATTCAAATCCCATATCTGCATTATTGATAAACAATGCCTCGACCAAAGCGGCTTCTTCTGCTGCATCTGTATTCTTGATGTCGGTTAGAAACTCAGAAACAGAAATCGCTCCTCCCATATACCCATGAAAAGTACCATCTTCATGAATCATAAAATCAAATGAGCCTTTTTTTATATTTAAGGTGGTCTGCAATTCCAAAATATCCAATGGCATACCAAAATCAATCGGTCCTACTTGAACACGTCCGTTATTGATGGACACTCCTTCTACCTCAACAAAATCAGCCTGAGTGTTGATGGAGAAGGTTTGATTGGGAGCAATAACGCCCAATGTCCCAATATCAGGATCTCCTTGTGCGGTAAAAATACGAAGATTAACATCAGAACTTTGTTCTAAACTATCTGCTCCAACAATTTCTAACGCCAACAATACACGTCCTTCATTTATGGAACCTTGTAGTAAGTCTTGCGCTATCGATCCGGCAACAGGTTCTATTAACGTCCATATCTTCGCAAGCTGATTGTCGATTCCAACCACACCATCGGGAGACTCCAAATCTCCATGTCCACAGGATTCTTCTTCTCCATCTGGAGAGACTCTTCCATCAAGATCGAATCCATATGCAAATCCATCTTCATCTGTACCAAAGAAAGAAAACTCTCGAAGGATGTTGCTGTGCACACTTGTGTCTACATATATATCCTCACCAAGATACGCATATATATCTTCCTCTTGTGCACAAGAGAACATTAACCAAATCATAATACTTTGCCCCCTTCGCAGTATAGCATGAGAGGGTAGATATTGAGGAAGAAAGTACCACCTGAACAGAAAACCAAGCAGCCCCCGCCTTATTAAAAGTCCCGTTCATAGTGGCATGTGTACCCATTGGGGTCTTTGATCAAATAATCCTGATGATACGACTCCGCAGGGAAAAATTCCATTGCCCCCATTACTTCGGTGACAATCTTTTCCCCCCAATTCTTCTTCGCCTTATCGATGGCTTTGTACGCCTTCTTTTTTTGTTCAGGCGTTTGGGCAAAAATCACGGAACGATACTGTGTTCCTTTATCATTACCCTGCTGATTCAGCGTCGTTGGATTATGAATGCGAAAAAACACCTCTAAGATATCCTCATAGCGAACAACAGAAGAATCAAAAACCACTCTTAAGCTTTCAGCATGCCCTGTTTTCCCGGTTTTAATGTCTTCATATCGCGGTTCATCAGTTTTACCTCCAGCATATCCCACTTCTGTATCAATTACTCCAGGAATTTTTCGCATCAATTGCTCTACTCCCCAAAAACAACCTCCTGCCAGAACCGCAACCTCTTTATTGGGATTGATCGTACCATCAAAGAGATAAGAATACGATCCATACCCTTCTTTTTTTAGACTTTCCTTTGGAACAAAACGAAGGGAAGCAGAATTGACACAATATCGCAAACCGGTTGGTGCAGGTCCATCGTTAAACACATGTCCAAGATGAGAATCTGCTTTTTTAGAACGCACTTCTACACGGGTCATAAATGCTGAACCATCTCCTTTTTCCACAATATTTGCATCTGATATCGATCGGGTAAAACTTGGCCATCCTGTTCCAGAGGCGAACTTATCCAAAGATGAAAATAGAACTTCTCCTGATACAACATCTACATACAATCCATCTTTTTTATTGTTCCAGTATTCGTTTTCAAATGGTCGCTCTGTTCCATCCTCTTGTGTCACACGATATTGCAACGGTGTTAACTTTTCCTTTAAAGAGGCCTTCTCGCTCGCACTCTTCGGATTGGAAGAAGCCTGTGAAAAACAGCCCAATAGCAGTGTACTCAAAAATACAAGTCGTCCAAACCACATCATTATTCCATCCCTGTTTCGCATATGGACATGGATAACCCAAATTTTATTCCAAACAATCACTCCGGACGAAAACAAATACTATCTGCTCCTTTTTGGAGCAATACAATCGCACGCGAAGGCAAAGGAAGAGAGCCATTGATTCCACGATATTCTTTCTCTTGTGAATCTTGTTCCTGAACCAAGATAAGCATATCGTCACTTCCTGTAAGCAAGAGCGCTGCATTGTTATCAACCCAGATACTGACTCCATAAAAAGAATATTCTGCATTGGCCTGCAAACGTTCAATGCATGTCCAATCACCGCCAACCTGTTTCCAAACGGCTATATCCATCTCTTCATCACCAACAACTTCTGGAATTGAAGGAGGATGCTCAAAATCGTCCTCATTGTTCGCACAAATAATATCAATCCCATTGATACTCTCTCTCAAGGCATCCAAAACATCTGGACTGGGTGCTACAAACTCAATGCTTTGATCAAGTTCTGATTCGACCAGAGCTTCAAAATCAATCACCGGTTCTTCATCAACAAAATCTGACTCATCGAAATCCTGACCAAACATAATTGATGAAGACATTTCAAATGATAATTCTACATCTTCGGACAATAGCTCTGGCTCAGAAATAATGATTGAATCGCTTTCTTCAGTCTTTTCTTTTGGTGGTTCTGCAATCGGAATCTGTTGTGACAAATCATACCCAAGAGAAGAAACTTCTTCACCAACAGGGAACGGCATTGTAAAATCATCTCCCTCTTGTTTTTCAAATCTCGATTGACCTTTGACAATCTTTGGAACCCGCAGCGCAAGCTCAAGAACAACCTCGTCTTCATCAATAATCCGCATATGTAATGGCTCATCACCAACATACCAAGACCCAAGATGCTGTGACCCCTTCGTCAACTCTAGAACAAATTTTTTCATTTTTTCTCCCATCTAAGTTCTTCTGACAAAATACTGTATACTTATTGCTGAACTTTGGGAATGTAAATGCTTCTTTTCTTGATCGGATGTATATTTTGGAAAAATAATATCGGCTGGAACAAACAGGAAAAAACACACGAAATTCATCTATCTTCTACCATTCGCTATCTTCATCTTTTTGGGCCTACAGCCAAACTTCATCTCAATCCGACTCCCAAATATTTATCTATCGGTATGGAAGCTTCCCCTGCTTTGATCTTTTCACAGATTCTATCTCTTGAAAAGATCAACGAAAAAATGCTCAAAGAAATCTACTTTCTATCAGCAATCGGAATTGATTTTGGTGGAGTTCACTTTTCCAAAGAGAAGACAAAAATCAGTATTTTCAGTCCATATGTACAGTTGCATACTCCTGCATTTTGTCCTGTAAAAGAACGAAGAACAATGCTGTGTATTACAGCATATGGAGAATCCCAATACAATATCATGTTGGGACATCCAAACGAAATTAACTGGAATACAGGACTGTCTATTCATTTTGGCAAAGGTTTGTTTCCTTATTGAACACAAACCCATAAGAAATATTGTACCGAAATCAAGCATAAAAATATGTCGAATGTCGTCACGAAGAATAAAAAATCGTTTACGACACATCATTTGTGTTGTTACGTGGACACCATGAAAGAAAAAAAAAACTTGGAAACCATAACCCTATTTGATTATCCTTCTCCAGATCGTGTCTCGGAGCCAGCTTCGATTGAAGATTTTCCCTTTGACATCACAGATGAAGTATCAGAAATACAGATCACATCTAATATTTTGGGCGAAGGAGGAATGGGTATCGTATTTGAAGGACAACAACGATATCCAAATCGACCAATCGCCATCAAAAGGCTAAAAAAAAGAAGTGCTATACTCGAACAATTCTTGCGTCGAGAAGCAATGATCACCGGTCGACTTGCACACCCAAACATTATACCTGTTCATATTCTTCGACCTTCAGGACCAGTGGGTCCTGAAGTAATCATGCCCCTACTCAAAGGAAACAATCTTTTGGATATTCTTGAGCTTGGGAATATACAACTAAGAGTAGCATTATCTGTACTAGACCAAGTATGCAATGGACTGAGGTATGCGCACGAACACAATATCATTCATCGCGATATCAAACCGGAAAATATAATCGTTGGAGAATATGGAGAGGTCTATCTCGTCGATTGGGGCATTGCTCTTGATAAAAACGATTGTGCACATGTAAAAGCACAAATGGTTGGAACTCCGGCCTATATGCCTCCAGAAATGCTTTCAGGTGAACCTGAAGACGTCACGATTCAAACTGACATCTATCTTCTTGGAGCCACACTACATCACATCCTAATAGGAGAACCTCGTCACAAAGGGAGAGATTTTCAAGAGACAATCGATTACATCACACGTAGTGAACAAGCGATATATCCAGATCATATTTTTTCTGAGCTTGGACATTTGGCCAACAATTGTTGTCACCACAACCCACAGAAACGTCCCAAGAATGTTGCTGAATTTCAAAAAACACTAACAGAAAGCATTGAACACTGGGACATTATGAAACTCATTTCCAAAGGAGAAAAATCATTACAAAAACTTCGAGGAATAAAAACGACCACAGAAGCCTACCCCATATTTTTGGAAACCAGAGGTCTATTTATTCAGGCATCCCAAAGTTGGCCTCAAGCAACGTCTTCTAAGAATGGGCTCATCAATGCACTAGAATATATGATTCAATGTTGC
>NYTD01000291.1 GCA_002683315.1 Deltaproteobacteria bacterium
ATAGTCGCTGGCTGTGGATGCATTGTTCCACCCTCCAAATCGCTCCATTCTATTATCAAACTCACCTTTTTTGATTCGACGGGTACCCATAAACATGAGATGTTCAAATAGATGTGCAAATCCAGAGGCTCCTTTGGGATCATCAGAAGAACCGACATTATACCATACGTCGACGACAACTTGTGGTATGTCATGCTCTTCGATGAGGATGACCTTTAGTCCATTGGGTAAAGTATATGTTTCATGGGGGATATCAACAGCCCATGACAAAGAAGAGAATACCCAGATGAGGAAAGCAAAAAACATAGCTCACTCCATAATTGCGTTGATAATGAAATATCACGTTTGTCTCTTAGGTGTCGAACATGTGAAAAAGGAGTCAGTAAGTAGGTCTACAGATTGACCTGATATCTTAGAAATGGTACGATTGAGTATTCCTAAAACCTAAAATTGATTGGAGAATAACCCATGTCTTTTATTAAATTTCTTCCTGTAGTTGCACTCGGATTGGCCGCTTGTGGTACAGCAGACAAAGATGATACCAGTGATGTTAATTTCGACGATAGCGGCGTAACAAACGAGCCTGCTGCAGCCCCAACATCTGAGCCTCCGGCATACTCTCTCACTCCAGACGCAGTATTCTTCGGTTTTCGTACCGTTGTTGAGGGTTCTGTAAATGTTGGTGCAATTAGCACAGAAAACGGACCTTTCTATGGTGAGTTTGTTGTATATCTTGCAGATTATGCAGCATGGGAAGGCGAAAGTGATTTCGATAACGCATGTGGACTTATATTTGAATTAAATCCAGAGCAAGCTACCCTAAATGATGGATATATCTCAGCAGGTGCATGGGTTGCATGGGATTTTGATCCTTCAACATTCGTTGGAACGTCTCCTTCTTGCGATAGCCTTAATGAAGACTATCTTCCTCTTGTTGAGCAATGGTCCACAAACATGTTCACCATCGGATTCTCTCCTCTTTCAGCTGAAAGCGAAGAAGGTCTTAGAGGTGCTCTCTCAGAAGAGCAACTTGCAGAATGGGATACAGATTGGGCTCCATATTTCTTTGATGCGGCAGTAGACGTTGAAGGATTGGGTGAATTTTACCCGATCAACTTGGGTCGTTTATTCGCTCTCAACGAAGATGGAACAACAGCAACAGCGGATGAAGAAGGAAACGCTGATCCAAGTGGAGAGTACCTTCTTCCTGTAAGTGTAAAAGATGAAGCAGGTGAAAACCTTACCTATGCACAAGATGGATACTATGTCAGCATTCCATTCGGTGGTTTGAACCCAGATTTCTTCTTGCAGTAGTCTTCTCAAACGCTTGCGTACTCCATGAGGCCGATTTATCGGCCTCTTTTGTTTTTTGGAGATATGATAAAGCATACCGAGGTGAGGTCGTTATGGATGAAAAGTCCCAAAAATTGCGTTTGTTATTGAAAGACAAAGATTTTGCATCTGTACAACAAGCTCTTGAACTCTTGTCCTGTTTTTCAGAAGACGATTTTTGGGATATTTTTGGCTCGATAGAGTCTATGGATGATATCAATAATTTTCTTTTGAATTACCCTCATAAAGAATTTTTGAAGATTTGGATTATCGGAACGTTACACGAGTATGCTCCAGATTGGTTTGTACCCATACAAAAACTTGAAATAGAGGCTATTCCGTACTTGGAGGCTATCCCACAAGAGATTACTCTATGTCATGAACTTCGAGAATTGGTGATCGATGGTGGAAAGATGAAAACGCTGCCCTCTTTCTTGCAAAAACTATCCAAATTAGAAAAGTTGACAATTGCGAAAGTATCGTTGTCGAAATTTCCATTAGAAATATGTGATGGTCCGTTGTCAAAATCCCTCAAGGATCTCCATTTTCAAGAATGTCCGTTTACCGATATTCCCAATGAAATAGCAAAATTGGAAGCGTTAGAGTCTTTGGGTTTTTCAGAAATTCATCTTAAGAAGATGACGTCAAATATTTCGCAGTGTCACGCTTTACGATCTCTAACGATTTATTTTCATCGTACGTATTATTGGAGACGCCAAATTGTTCCTTTTCGATTGCCGCTCTCTATTTTGGAGATTCCAAACTTAGAGAAACTCTATCTTTCGAATATGGTGATGGACAATGAAGAGGATTTTTTTCAGCGTTATTTAGAGTGCTCGGTCGTAGTGGATGATGAGGTTTGTTTTCCGTTTGAGATATTGGGATTGAATGATCATATCCAAAAAGGATTGTATCGACAGTTGTTAAAAAACCATCATCTTGCCATTGTTCCATATATTCGAGTGATGGACTTATCTGAAAAACGTATGTCCGTTTTGGGTGAGAGTCTACAAAAGTTTTGTGGGTTGGAAAATTTGAATCTACAATACAACAATCTGACAGAACTTCCCAAGGATTTTTGGCACATTTTTCCAAAATTGAAGCATCTCAATCTTTCACACAATTCTCTGACAGAACTTCCAAAAGGGAATTGGCCTGAAGGCTTGTGTACACTGTTGGTACATCACAATCGTTTGTCTTCCATTGAATCTCATTCATCTTTGGTCTTAGATGGAGTAATGAATCTCTCTCACAATCAGATCTCTTCGTTTCCCACGGATTTAATTCATCAATCCAGTATTATCGAAGTAAATATTGCCCATAATCAATATGAAGAGGTGCCGCAAGAATTGGAAAAGTATACTTCTTTGGAGCGGTTATATCTCCAAGGTAATAATATTTCTGATCTTCCATTGTTTATTGCCTCTCTTCCACTTACTGAATTTCAGGCGCAAAAGAACAGGATTACTCGTATTCGAGAAGAGTTATATTCTTTGATTGATAGGCCTATTTTTTCAAAGGGAAAGTTTGTAGAACAGGAACGTTTTGTCTGGCCGTATCGTGCAAATCAACAGATTCACCAAGTTCGCATGAAGAAATTTTTTGCAAAAGCATCTTTAGAAGAGTGCAAGGGAATGTATAAATTGGATCTTTCTGGGCTGGGATGGACTGAGATACCACCGATTATTTTTCAAATATCAACCCTGCATCACCTCAATCTATCTGGTAATCAATTGACCATGATTCCAGAAGAGATCGGTAATTTAGAAAATTTGATAACGTTCAATGTACGCGACAATCGCATACGGTGCCTGCCAAAATCATTAGAGAAGTTAACGCGCTTGAAAAAACTATTTCTTGGAGACAATAAGATTTCTCAATTCCCATCAGGATTGTATTCTTGTGCGAAATTAGAGCAGTTGAATGTATCTGGTAATCAACTGACAGAAATCCCAGCATCGATATGGGATTTTCCAAAGCTCTCTATTTGTGTGCTCAAGAACAATCGTATTTCTATTTTTCCCAAACCAAATGAGTCTGTATCAAAAAACTGGCAAAATATTAACCTAAAGGGAAATCCATTTTGTGAGGATTTTGGACTTTCCTTTATTCGAACATCAAAGGAAGAATCATGAGTGCAAAAGAATGGATTCGTAGATTGAATATGACACAGCATCCAGAAGGAGGATGGTATGTAGAATCATTTCGTGATCCTCGGATAATTGATGATAGAAATGCTTCTACAGCCATTTACTTTTTGCTAGAGAAAGGGGTTCCATCTCATTTTCATCAAATTCGTTCTGCAGAGATGTGGCATTTTTATTGTGGTGCACCCCTTGTAGTACATGAACTGAGTGCAAAAGGATATACAGAACATATGGTTGGAGCAAATTGGAGTAATGGAGAGTCTTTTCAGGCAACAATTCCTGCTTTCTCTTGGTTCGGAGCGGAAACCATGGGTGCATATTCTTTGGTGGGCTGTACAGTTGCACCGGGATTTTCTTTTCAGGATTTTACTCTTGCCAAGCGTGAAGAGTTAACAAAAAGATATGGTGATCATGCACAGCTTATTGAACGTTTCACCAGAGATTGAGGACTATGGGTGTACTCCAGGGTTGGCATCATCATCATCTCGCAGTCCATTGATATCATTGGAGTAATAGCCATCCAAATCGTTATCTGTTCCGTAGCCTATACTCTTGATTTGGTAGTGTGTGGGAGTTCCTGTGATTGTATTTCGGACATATACGTAGAATTCTTTGCTGATGGAAGAGGTATTGTACAAAATGATATCTTCTTGTGAGGTAAAGGTATCGACAAGAATATTTCCATCGATGATATCGACGCGAACTGTACTTTCTGTGCTGAGCTGAATCACAAGTTCGTATTTACTTTTGGATGGAATGGAGAGTGAAAATCGATCAAGGTCTGCAGAACTATGTAGTGTATAGACGGTGTTATCAGTGTATAACGGATTCTCTGGATGTGTTTGTTGGTGTGTGATTGGTGCGAGGTATTGTACGCCGAGTGCTTCTGTAGAGTCAAGCGATGTGGCTGCGATATGATCTTCTCCATCGCAATTTTGGTCGATTCCATCAAGAGTTATTTCGATTGCGTTGGGATGTATATCTGGATTGTTGTCATCACAATCGTACCAGGCTATGTGCCCATCGCTGTCTTGATCTTCATGGTCTTGAACACCCAAAAGATAGGAAGCGACATCATTCATTTCTACAGTATCGATTTTGATGTAATAATCCCCTGTCTGAGAAGGGGAAAAAGTTTCGATGATATTGTCGTTGCCTAAGTATGGTGTGCTGTTTCCAACTTGGGTTCCTTGTGCATCATAGATGAACATCACTGTACTGCTTGTGTGATGTGCAAATGTGGTGAAGAATGAGTATGTCTCTTGCGCACTCAAAGATACACGGATCCAATCTTCTTCTCCGGCAGGATACAGCGTTCTATATTGGAGTGCTTGATTGGAAGCTATGTCGGAGTGTTGCATGGTTGAGGCGAAATTGTTGAAGTCCACATAGCCGTTGTCTGGATCAAATATGTCGGTTTGCGTGGGGAAATGTGTGTCCAGCAATACAATGTCTTGGGTTTGACTTGTACCGTCATTAATGTCTAAGGAGAAGCTTTGCGGGGACACATCATTATCGATATCAGCATATATGATGCTTCCACTCAAGGTTGGAATCGATAGTTCGTATGAGCCGTCAGTTGGAGAAGACACATCTTCTCCAACTGATAGAGTATTGGAGCTCATGATAACCCCGGAAACAGGAGTTTCGTTGAGTATAATTGTTCCATCCAATGTGATGTATGCAGGCAAGAGTGTTGTTGTATTAGAGGAGATAGTATTTCCAGTGTCTTCTCCATCTGTAGGTGTGGCAGAACAAGAGATTTCATCTCCGGGTAGTATGCCGAGCATCGAATTTTGAGGATTTAGAAATGAATTGGTATGAGTAATCAGTGAGCCAAAAATAAACCACTCGTATTGATGAATGATAAAATCATTGTCATCGTCACTGGAAATGGGTTCGCAATAGAGGATATCCATCATGCTTGCAGGAGATGTAAGAGTGACATCTTGAACGATAGGGGATGTGTTTTGTATGGTGGTTTCCCATTCGAACACCGTTTGTGCGCTCTGATCAGATGCATGTGCTTCACAGCGGATGATATCTCCTTTTTCAAATAAGGAGTGCTCAAGTATATTTCCACTACTCAAGGATGGTTGATTATTGATAAACCATTCGTATGAAACTGTTATTTGGTCTTGATCGACATCTTCCTCTACGATAACAGAGCACGTTAAGTCATTTGTGGTATAGGGATTTTGAGGTTCGATTGACATGGAAGATACAGTAGGAGCCGTATTTTGGATGGTAATGGGTGGAGAGGAAACAGGAGAACTTGTGCTGTGTCCATCAAAGGCTTCTGCTGTGAGTGTGACAACATCTCCTTTATCAAAAAGAGCTCCGCTTAATGTCTCAGATGTAGCAATACTGACTCCATTGATCTTCCAAGATAAAGTGTAGGATAATTCATCCAGATCTTCATCTATGGCATCAATTTGAGCAGACAGGATGCTGTCTTCAAAAGCCTCTTGTGGACTAATATGGACGTTGGTTATTTCCGGTGCTGTATTTTGAATGGTAAATGACTGTATATATTCTTCTCCAGCATCATCTCCATCATGAGGGATAATCCATGCCTCCCAAACCTGATCTTTTATGGTTTGTTCAGCAGGGATGATATGGTCATTTTGAAATTCTGGATGATAATCTCCATCCAGATACCAGTGTATTTCAATGGAGATAGAATCATCATCTACATCTTGAGCTTGGATATCTTCAATGGAAATAGAGGACTTGGCATTGGGTGTGGTGGTTGTGGTCTCCACATGAGTAACAGATGGAGGTGTGTTTCGAATCGTAGTAGAGACTGAGATCGTTGAACTCTTTAGACTTCCATCAAAAGTATATGCTTCTAGGGTCCAAACTTCTCCCTTTTGCGTTTGTGTGTGTAATACAGTGTCTCCATTGATCGTTTGTTCGATACCATCTTTTTTCCACATATATGCTAACGATGCAGGATCTCCATCTGGATCCGTGGTGTCAAAGATTAACGTTGCTGTTATCGTATCTTGAGTTTTTGGGGCGAGCGGAGACAAACTGACAATCGGAGAATAAGGTGGTATGTTCTCAAATTCTGTAGGTTTTTCTTGCTCAGGTGTACAGGAAGTGAGGAACAAAGAAAGAAAAACCACAATATACGTTCGAACGTCAAGACTCTTTTCTTGACGCAACAAGGTAGAATATAAATACAGAACGGAATGGAACACTGTTTACTTTTTCCAATAGAAGTTTGAGTAAATTATACTCTATTCATAATGTGATATCATGCGGATATAAAAGACAATTGTAGGAATATTGGTACAGATATTATTTTTTATGGTACGCAAAAGATGTATTGACTACCAATATATTATACATGACATGAGGGAGGATACTCATGGAATATTCTGTTTTTTTATTGGCAGCTGGATTTGGAACGAGATTGCGACCATTAACGTTACATCGGCCAAAACCATTGTTGCCTCTTCTTGGTTTTCCAATGGTGCAATATGCGGTAACGTGGCTTAGACAACACGGTCATGATCGCATTATCGTCAATGCACACCATTTATGGGAACATGTTGCTGCGTGGTCTGAGAGAGAAGGACTTGGTCTTCAAGTAGAACTTCCAGATATTCTTGGAACAGGTGGAGGGCTCAAAGCAGCAAGAGACCAGCTCGCTGAAGAATTTCTTGTCTGGAACGGTGATATTGTATGTGATATTAATCCCAATGCATTGCTGAGTGAATGTCCTGTCGGTGGTGCTTCCATGGCTCTTCGATACAGTTCCGATTTGAAAAAAACAACCAAATTACTGGTCAATGATGAGGGTATTGTTCAAAGGATTGGTGATGTCTGTGTGGCGGACAATGCTCCAAATCTTCCGTCATCACCAGATGGTCTTCATTTTACAGGGATTCATGCTATGACACGTGAGAGTCTCAAGCATATACAAGAAGGTTTTCAGTGTGTTGTTCGAAGCTCATATAAGGAGCTTGTCCAACAAGAAAAGGTTCGTAGTATTCGTCATGAAGGATGTTGGTTTGATACAGGCTTACCCAAAGAATATTTTGAAGCCAATATGAGTGCATTACGAGGAGAGATTCCTCTTTCTTTTGATCCATGGGAGAAAGCAGACGATCGATTTGATGATAGCTTTGTTCATCATGAGGCAAATATAGAAGGTTCTCTTGTACAGAGTATTGTAGGAGCAAAGGCACATGTTTCTCGTGATGCGCAGCTTCACCGTTGTATTGTTTGGGATTCTGTCGAAGTACCAGCAGGAGTGTATAAAGATGGTATATTTTTTGATGGTGGTTTTTTATCTATAGGAGAAGAAGAATGAAAACCTTGATCCGCGGTGGAATGATTTATAATGGAACTGGTTCTACTCCATTTGTAGGAGATATTGTTTTTGAAGGGAAGGTCATTTGTTTTGTAGGAGAAAAATATACGGGAGATATCGATCATGTCATCGACGCGAAGGGCAAAATGGTTACTCCCGGTTTTGTGGATATGCATACACACTATGACGGCCAGATATCTTGGGACGATGAGCTTGCACCCTCGGTGTATCATGGAGTAACAACGGTTGTTTTGGGTAATTGTGGTGTTGGATTTGCTCCTGTGCACGCTTCGGATCGTTCGCGATTGATTGAGTTGATGGAAGGTGTGGAAGACATACCAGGGACTGCCCTCCATAAAGGGATTACATGGGATTGGGAGAGCTTTCCAGAGTACATGGATGCACTAGATAAAAAGCCGCATACGCTCGACTTTGCTCTCTACGTACCACATGATCCGCTACGAGTTTATGTGATGAGGGAACGGGCCTTAGCGGAGGAAGAAGCTACAGAAAAAGACTGTCAGGAGATGGCACGTTTATTGGCAGAAGCACTTGATGCGGGTGCAATCGGATTTGCTACGGGTAGATCTGATGTGCATCGAAGTTCCAATGGAGAGTGGACTCCTTCATCAGAGGCTACAGAAAGGGAATTGGTTGCTTTGGGGTCTGCTTTTCATGGTAGAGATAAAGGAGTTTTGCAGGCTGTCAACGACTTTAATCTTGAGCGTGGGGAACAAGATTTTGAAGAAGAGTTTCGTTTGATGGATAGTCTTGCTCGGTCGGCTCAAAGACCAATGAGTATTTCATTGATGCAGAGAGATATGGCTCCACAACAATGGAAAAAAATTATTGCCAGCGCTCAAGAGAGTGGGCTCCCTTTTTTCTTTCAGGTAGCTCCTCGAGGAATTGGTACAATGCTTGGGTTGTCGGGAACATTTCATCCTCTGATGGCATTTCCAAGCTATATTGAAATCGCAGATAAGCCATTAGAGGAGCGAGTTCGTCTGCTACGAGAACCACAGCGTAGAGCTCGGATTTTATCAGAATCTCCGGTTCGATTGGCTAAGGAAGGGTCATCTGTACCTCCACTGGTTGATGCGCTTTTTGCACAGCTTGAGCAGGTGAGTAAAAAGCTGTTTGCATTGGGAAATCCTCCTGTATATGAGCAACCATTTCAAGAATCTGTGTATGGTCGAGCGATGAAGAGAGGAGTGTCTCCTTTGGAGTATATGTATGATGCTCTTTTAGAAGATGACGGTCATGCTTTGCTTTACTTTCCCGTGTACAATTATACAGAGGGGAACTTTAATAATGTTCGAGAGATGATGATGTTGCCCAATGCTCTTCCGGGGCTTTCTGATGGTGGAGCCCATGTCGGGATTATTTGTGATGCGAGTTTTCCAACCTATTTGTTGTCCTATTGGACGAGAGATAGAAAAGAAGGAAAATTCCCAATTGAGTGGGTGGTCCAATTTCTAACATCTCGTCCAGCTCAGTTTTTGGGGTTGGAGGATCGAGGACTTTTGGCCAGTGGAATGAAGGCGGATATTAATATCATTGATTATGAAGCGTTGTCTATTGATGCGCCGAGGATGGTCTGTGATCTTCCAGGGGGATCAAGTCGTTTAATGCAAAAAGCAAGCGGTTTTACTGCTACATTTGTCTCGGGAGTGCAGGTTATACAGGACTCTCTTCTGTGTCAATCTCGTCCAGGCTCACTGATTCGGATGTGAAATCAATAAATCGATCGAGAAATCGGACTTGAGCTTGCCATGAGGCGATTGCTCTTGGACGCCAGATGGCAAGATGAAACCCATGAAGTCCTTTGGGAACATAGGTGACTTCATGGATCACACCCCTATTTTTGAGGACAGCTTCCAAACGTCGAGTATCGTCTAATATAGGATCTTTTGTTCCTACAAATGTCATGATTGGAGGCAAAGAGCGCTTGGGTTCTAGATTGGACTCCAATGGTAAAATTGGATCGGCCAGAGGGTGCCTTTTTCCTTGTAGATAACGTTTTGAAACTGCAAGGAGACGGCTTTTAATAAAAGTGGAGAGCTTTTTTCTGCTTGTATATCGTTGTGGATTGCTGACCTGCAGTAATCCACATATGGGTATGGCTACTTTAATGGGTAGATTGAGATCAAATATTTTCTGTGCCCAAGAATCACCGAGTTCAAAACAAGAGGCTATGGTTAGTCCTAAACTTAGGTTTCCTCCTGCAGATTCTCCAGAGATGATCCATTGTTCGGAATCTGCTCCATATTTGTGTGCATTCTTTTGTACCCATTCTGCAGCGGTAAATGTGTCTTGTACGGCAGCAGGAAAGGGTGCTGTTCCTGCGAGACGATAGTTGATGGTGAAGACGGTGTATCCTTTTCGCGCGAGATACAGTGCGGCCATCCAGTGGGTGTCTTTGGATAAAAGAGAGAAGCCTCCTCCATGAATGTACAAGCAAACAGGACTGCGTTTGGGAGGATTCTTGGGTTTATAAACATCAAGCACATGCTCTTTTACGTTGGGATCTCCGTAACAGATATTTTTGTGAACTTCTACTTCTTTCCACCATGACCATGTATGGGGATGTAGCTGAAATGCTCGCATCATACTATTAAGCAGGACAGACATCATGGTTGTGCTTGCCTTTTGAGAAAAGGTTAGTGCTCCTGATGTGGATGAGTCCATGTTTTTTCCTTGAATATGTAATAATCCTTACTATATCACAATCGCTTAAAAAGATGATTTTAGAAGAGAGAAAGGGGCTTATTTTGAGGTTTGAATCCCGAGCATTTTGCTGGCAAAAAACTCAAGCATCTTTTCTACTTCATCGTACGAGTCATCTTGTACATGGACATCGGTGAGGCGTGGTAGATGAATGGCGAAGTAAATATGGTTATTAGACATTTCGAAAAGGTTGGAAGCCAACGCTCTTGGGTAGGGGAATTCGGGTTGGATATCGAGAACAACTTGGGCGACTTTATTAACGAGGGTTTTGTAATTGAGGAATAGTCCTTCTTGATTTTCATCATCGACAGCTTTGGTATGATAGGCCTTGGAGCCTTCTGCAATAATAATTCTATGAAGGACGCTTTCGTTGACATACTCAATAGAAGGATTTTCTTTTGAGGCAAAAACAAGAGTGGATATAATGATTTTGAGTTTGTGTACAGGGTTGGATATATTCATTGTATGGATGTCAATGAGATAGGCTACCCATTCCCAGAACCAAGAAACCAGATATAAAAGAAGCATGTGTTTGTTTTCAAAGTATCGGTAGACAGAGGCTTCTGTGGAAGACATTCTCTTTGCAAGTTTCTTAAAAGTAAAAGCTTCAAATCCAATCTCATCAATCAATAAAATACTATGCTTTATGATCTTTTTTCCCAACTCTGTTCGTTGCGGATCTCGTAAAAAAAGCCGTTCATTGAGTGTTATTTGTATTCCAATAGCCATAATTTGTATTCCTATGAGAACCAAATTAGTAAAAATGAGGGAAAAAAGCAAATTGTTAGGTTGCTATTTTTAGGGATAGTGATAACAAGCCCCATAATAGTATTACTATCTTGTGACTAAAGTATAGGAGTTTTTTATGGACGAATACATAAAAAATCTAAAATATGATCTTCCTGCTTCCATAATTGTATTTCTGGTTGCCGTACCACTTTGTCTTGGAATTGCGCTTGCCTCTCTTCCTCCCGAAATGCAAGCAGAGTATCTTTTTTCAGGGATTATTGCGGGTATTGTAGGTGGTATTGTTGTTGGTCTCATAAGTGGATCACAGCTTGGTGTTAGTGGTCCTGCTGCTGGTTTGGCGGTGATTGTTCTCAATGCGATAACCAAGCTAGAAGAGCTGCATCCCGGAAAAGGTTTTCAGGTGTTTTTGGCCGCTGTTGTTATTGGTGGTGGATTTCAGATTATTCTAGGTCTCGCCAGAGCAGGTGTTATTGGCTATTTCTTCCCAAATTCTGTGATTAAAGGAATGCTTGCAGGTATTGGGATTATTATTTTCAAAAAGCAGATTCCCATTGCTTTTGGTCATAAAGACTTCTCTTCACTTATGGATGGTGCCGCTGGTATATCAACCGGAACAACAATTGTTACTGCAGTATCATTGATTATTTTGGTTCTGTGGGAACAAAAGTTCATGAAAGATATAAAAGTCTTCCGTCTACTTCAAGGGCCTCTGGTTGTGGTCATTGTAGGGGTTGTACTGGGTGGAGTACTTGCACTTGAAGCCGTTCATTTGGTAAGTATTCCGGTAGCCAAAGATCTGACAGAATTCAAAGCACAGTTTACCAGTCCAGATTTTTCCACACTCAGTGACCGTTTTGTTTGGAAAACGGGTCTGACTATTGCGATTGTTGCAAGCTTGGAGACATTGTTGTGTCTGGATGCAACGGATAAACTTGATCCACTCAAACGTGTAGCACCAGCGAATCGAGAGCTAATCGCACAAGGTACAGGAAATGTTGTTGCTGGCTGTCTTGGTGGTTTGCCTGTAACACAGGTTATCGTTCGTTCTTCGACCAACATTCAGTCCGGTGGACGTACCAAGGTTTCTGCAATCGTACACGGTATTATCATGCTGTTTTGTGCATTTGCCATTCCGGCGCTGTTAAATAAAATCCCATTGGCAAGTTTGGCTGCGATATTATTTTTGGTTGGATATAAACTTGCAAAGCCCGAGTTGTTCAAAACAATGTATCAGCAGGGAAGAAATAGCTTTGTTCCATTTATCACTACGATTGCAGGGATTGTTTTTGTGGACTTGCTCTTCGGTATTGGTTTGGGTCTTGCTGTTGCGATTTTGTTCATCTTGTACAACAACTACAAGAAGCCGTTCCTTTTCGACGCGTCCAAGCATTTTCAAGACGGAAAAATTCATCTTGAGCTTGCAGAAGATGTAACGTTTGTCAATAAAGCGAGCATTCAAAGAACATTGAGCGAGCTTCCCAATGATTCCAAAGTTGTGATCGATGCATCCAAAACTGTCAATATCGATCATGATGTGATTGAGATTGTAAACGAATTTTTGGAAAGTGCGCCACATCGCAATATTGAAGCAGAAGTCATTGACTTGCATTCTCTGGGAATTGGAAACCAAGCAGCAGAGATGTCAGCGGCTTTGAGCAAGCTTGAGACTGAAAAGACGGGCACCGAATAAACAATTTGAGTCGTATTACGTGACGAGGACTGCTTTGTGCGGTCCTCTTTAGTTTTCTATCGTTTCATCTTATTCTCATTTCGGTATAGTACTTCTGTAGGACAACTTGGGATGGAAATGGAGAACACAACACGTCGCGTACTCATTATTTATACAGGAGGAACCATAGGGATGCAGCAGGGGGAAAATGGATATACCCCTGTGGCTGGTTGGATGGAAGAGCAACTTCGTTCACGATACGCTTTCCAAGACCCGTATGCACCACCTCGAACCACTCCTCCTTCAAAGAGCGGTGTTCGGATATCATATGATATTGTAGAGTATGATCCGCTGCTGGACTCAGCGAATATGGAAACCCGGCACTGGGTTCAAATCGCTCAGGATATAAAAAAATATTATCATGAATATGATGGTTTTTTGGTCTTACATGGTACAGATACCATGGTGTATACCGCTTCTGCATTATCATTTATGTTGGTGAATCTTCGAAAGACTGTAGTGCTAACGGGTTCTCAGATACCTCTTTCTGAACTTCGGAATGATGCTGTTAATAATCTGTTTGGTGCGCTCACAATGGCGGGATTATATGAGATTCCCGAGGTGTGTTTGTATTTCGATAATAAACTCTATCGTGGAAATCGATGTCAAAAAATGGATTCTTCTGGATTGGGCGCTTTTTCCTCAAGTAATCTGGCTCCATTGGCAAAGGTTGGGGTGGAAATCGAAGTCGCTTGGCATCTAATTTTACAAGCTCCTGTTCGACCTTTGCGTCTGAGGCTCATTAAGGAACAAAATGTAGGTGCGTTTCGAATTTTTCCTGGAATGAGTGCATCGCTTCTGCGTCAGTTTCTACAGCCACCGATTCGAGGAGTTGTACTTGAGACATATGGAGCAGGGAATATACCGGCAACACGTGCAGATGTATTGGCTTCTCTTCAAGAAGCGATCAATCGAGGGGTGGTGATTATAAATTGTACACAATGTGCAAAGGGAAGTGTGCGTTCAGCATATGAATCTGGTTCGGTGTTGGCAAAGATAGGAGTGATCAGTGGTGCAGATCTCACAATTGAAGCTGCATTAACAAAGTTGGCA
>NYTD01000292.1 GCA_002683315.1 Deltaproteobacteria bacterium
AGTATGCACGATGCTACTTAGAAACCAAAAAAGAAGAAGTAAAAACGAGCGACATGATCAACATTGCTCGTGGGCAGTCCATACTTGAAGACGTGACACAACATGATGCAAAACCGGTTCTCTTCTGTGACACCGATCCACGTGTAACAAACATCTGGAACCAATTTTTATGTAATTCTTGGTCAAATGAGATTGAGCAGATCGCACAAAAACACCACTACGACCTCACTCTGATTCTTGATATTGATGTACCTTTTGTCGATGATAGTGTTCGATACCTTCCAAAACAAAGACAGGCTTTTTTCGATTCGTGCATCACAATGCTGAAGAAACGCAATGCGCCATATGTCGTTATTCAAGGGTCATGGGAAGAACGTTATGAAAATGCAATCCAAGCAGTAAAAAGCACATGTAGGATTTAGACAAATGCATTGTTCCCTGTAATGCTTCTCCCTACAATCAAGGTATTCATCTCATCGGTTCCTTCATAGCTAAACACTGCCTCCATATCAGAAAACAAACGTGCCACACCATAAGATAGTAATATACCATTCCCTCCCATAATATCTCGTCCGATGGAACATACCTTTCTTGCTCTTCGACAACACGCTCTTTTCGCCAACGAAGCCTGTGCACTTCGAACAAAACCTTGTTGTTCTTCTACACGATTGAGCTGAAACAACATGGACTGCATGAGTGTAATCTCTTCGAGCATATTGACCAATTTTTCCTGTATCAGTTGAAAGCCGGAAATGGGCTTTCCAAACTGTGTTCGTTTTTGAACATAGGAAAATGCAGCCTCATATACTCCCATCGCTATTCCCAACGCTTCCCACGAAACAGCGATGCGACCAGATAAAAGCTGTTGGCCCACGTGCTTGAAATTCTCTACATTGGGAAGCCGCTGCTCCTCTTTCAGTTGCACATTCTCCAACCGAATATGTACATTTTCCATTGCCCGTTTGGAAATTTTATCATGAATCTTCTCAATGTGAACACCTTCCATCTGAGGCTCCACCAAAAATCCCAACAAGCGACCTCCGTTCGTTTCTTTGGCCCAAATAACAATCACATCAGCCATACTCGCATTACCCGACCATTTTTTTTCACCTGTTAATGACCAACCATATTCGGTTTTCTCTGCACGAGCTTGTAATCCAAATGCAGCATCCGAGCCAGAAAAAGGTTCTGTAAGAGCCCAAGAACCAATCTTATGCATAGAGACCATATCTGGTAACCATTTTTCTTTTTGCTCGTTCGATCCAAACATAGAAATCGAACCCATAGCAAGCCCCCAATGGACCGCAAAAAAGCTCGCCATTGATGGGTCAATCCTTCCCAATTCCAATTTCATCAATCGAAATGGCAATGGATTTTTGGGAGGAAATACATACTCCTCATCACCAAACTCTTCTTGTAAAAAGGCACCAAATGGCTCAACCACCGATTGTGGGAATACACCACGATTCCAGTGATCATCAATTATAGGAACCACATGCTCTTGCAGCATGGAACGAAATCGATGGATAAAATGTTGAACACTCGGACTGAGCGTAGAAAAGTGAAGATAAAAATCCGGTTGCATAGTCTCTCCAGTAGATGATAGCACCATCTATCTCAATTCATGTAGCTCGCCCAAATAGAGATTACTCTTCAAACAAGGAGAGTGCTTGCTCGTATTCTTCTTGTGTGATGGGAAGCAACTCTTCTTCCAATCTCCAATCGACAGAATCTGCACTGGAATACCCTATTTTCGAGCTTTGAATGATTTCTTGTGCTTCCATAGAATCGTCTGACCGTACATAGTTTCCATCACGATGGGTAGATGTTGAACTCCACGAACTCCAGTCCAGTCCCTCTCCCACAAAAGTACCGTTGCCTGAATACTTTTCATCTGAAAAGTCAATTTCAAATGTTTTGGCTTCTATATCGACACGATATGTGTATGTGATCAATGTTCCATCAATACTGGAGACAAACTCTTCAAAAATGCTATTCTCACTTGGGTTCATTGTTCGACGAACCCAATACCCTTCTTCAAATTCCATTCCACTTTCTTCAAGCGTAATTAAAGAATTCGCTTCATAATGCTGCACAGAAGGCTCTTGTAATTCTTCTCCTTTATCGGAACAAGCAAACAGAGTCATCAAAACAAACATACATCCTCCTAGACTTTAGAGACGAACCATATCTTTTATGGGGTGCTTTGTAAAGCAGGCGATAATTTCTCTTTTATGGAAGCAGGCCAATCATTCCACTGAACATGACCTTGCTTTTCCAGCTCAACCATCGCACCTGCATCAATTCCACTGACTTTGGCACAAGATACGATTTCAATATCACTCTCTTCGATCCGTTCAATCAACCGATGAACCTCCACATAATTCAACATTCCCTCTATCTCAATCACACCATCTACATCACGAATTTCAATGGGTATTCTCCGCCAAGGATACAAGAACACCTGAACAATAATTGCAAGTCCCAACCCATATTCTATCCCCAATAACAACACCCCCGTGCATGTAACCGAGAATAAAATAAAGTCCTTTGGAAAACCATTCCACAATACGCGAACACGATGAAGATTAACAAGCCGTAGTGAAGCCAAAAATACAATCGAAGACAATGCTGCATATGGAACATATGCAAGTAGGGATGCAGCACCAAGTAAAACAACCATCACACATAGCCCACTCACTATTCCAGCCATACGTGTTTTCGCACCATTCCCTTCGTGAATCGCTGAACGAGAAAAACCAGCCCCTACCGCCAATCCTCCAACAAAAGAGGAAAAAAGATTCGCACTTCCCAAAGCCAAAAGCTCTTTGCTTGGAAAGATTCTATATCGATGTTTGGCTGCAAAATGCTGTGCGAGAGCAATACTCTCAACATATGCAACCAATGCAATCAATATTCCTGCAGGAGCTACACTCCTCACGCGCTCCCACGTAAAACTGGGAACCTTAACCTCTGGTACAATCTGTGTAATCGCTCCCACCGACCCTGTTTCCACACCAAGAAAAACCGCCACCCCACCAGCAAAAACACAAAAGAGAGCATATGGGGGACCTTTTCTCCAGTGTCTCAACAAAAGAATCGATGAACAAAGAATAGAAACGCCCACCGTCGTCCAGTCGACTGAACCTATTTTCACCAGCAAGGGAGACATCATCCCCCACAACGTCGCTCCTCTTTCCACCTCGATTCCAAGAAGATAGCGTACTTGTGATAGGGAGGTCAAAAGTGCAGCGGACAAGATAAATCCTTCAATCACAGAATGAGATAACAGTCGAGCCAGTACACCGAGTCGAAAAACCCAAAATGTAAGCATACAGACACCCACAATCCCTGTCATTAGAATACTTTGCTCCACGTAGATCTCTGCAGGAACATGGTGCAGTAAAACTCCATGCATAATAGCCAATAAGGCTACCGGAGCGACCGAGATATGAGGGGAACCTCCCAAAAAACCATACAACAACACAGGAATCGTCGCTGCATATAAACCATGAACCGGACTAAGACCTGCAAGTAGTGCATACGCCATTGCTTGAGGAATCATCACCACAGCTGTGCTCATCCCAGCCAAAATATCAGCGTGAAGATTATTTTTACGATTCTCTAGACTCATAATTTCCCCAAGCCGTTTCGCTTCGACTTATTATGAGATACATAAAACGGCAAGTTGTAAAAAACATGGAGTTCTTTATGCATATCTATCTTCCACCGCTCATCGGTGGTGCAATCATCGGTCTTAGTGCTTCCATTTTATGGCTTGGAAGTGGACGTGTTGCTGGAATTAGTGGAATTATCTCTGGAATTTTTCAGGCACAACCAACTCAGTACATACATCGTCTTTTATTTCTTTTCGGTCTTCTGATCGGTGGTATCACGCTCCTATTTGCATACCCAACCTCGATCCACGTTCCCATTCCTAGAAGTATCCCTGCACTCGTCATTGCTGGACTTCTTGTTGGAATAGGAACAAAAATAGGATCTGGATGTACAAGTGGACATGGTGTTTGCGGTATTTCCAAACTCTCCACCCGGTCTATTATAGCCACACTTTCGTTTATGGCAGCCGGGTTTCTTATCGCCACACTTTTGGCTGGGAGATCAATATGAATGCATTTCTATCTTTGTTCTGTGGATTTATTTTTGCTGTTGGATTGGGCCTTTCTGGTATGACCGATCCCAATAAAGTAATTGGATTTCTCACTCTAAATAAAGACTGGGATCCATCTCTTGCTTTTGTGATGGCTGGTGCGATCGCCATACATGGCACCACGTACTTTTTGTTTCGAAAACAAAAAAAACCGTTTTTTGCTCCATCGTTTTCAAAACCTGCGACCAGTAACATCGATTCTAAACTGATTATTGGTGCACTAATGTTTGGACTGGGATGGGGCCTTGGTGGATTTTGTCCGGGTCCCGCAATCGTATCAACGGTCTCACTTCATCCAAAAGTGGGTGTTTTTGTGGTCTCTATGCTGAGTGGATTCTTTTTGGTCAATGTCATTACCTATATGCTTTCCTTTCGCAAAGACTCAATACAATAGAGTCTTCCCTCAGTATTATTTAGGCATATAGCAAGAAAGCGGGAAAACCTTGGAGTATTGACGGTCTTCAGAATTTTTTAGTGTACGCTCACGAGCAGTTAGGACTTCGCATCCCGTCTTGGTCACAGTAATTGTATGCTCAAATTGTGCGGATAGAGAACCATCACGTGTCACAACAGTCCATTCATCATCAAGATGCTCGATCTCTGGACCTATCAGATTGATCATAGGTTCAATTGTAAATGTCATACCCGGACGGAGGATGGCCCCACGACCTGGCACACCATAGTGCGTGATACTCGGTGGTCCATGAAAAACTCGCCCAATCCCGTGTCCTGTGTACTCACGAACAATGGAACATCCTTTGGATTCTACAAATCTTTGAATTGCAAATCCAATATCTCCTGTTCTGTTTCCCGGACGTACCTGTGCAATACCTATTTCAAGAGCTTCTCGACATACTTCTACCACATGAATGGCGATCGCTGAAGGTGTTCCAACATAAAAAGTCGCAGATGTGTCTCCATAGTATCCTTTTTTAGCTGGAAAAACCGAAGTTACATCTACATTGATGATGTCACCATCCTTAAGTAAATAAGGACCAGGTATACCGTGACAGACCACTTCATTAACACTTGTACATACACTTTTGGGAAAACCTTTTCGATGACGAGTGGCTCCATAATTTAGCGGAGCTGGTCTTGCTTTATGTTTTGTTGTGTACTCATGAACAATTGTGTTAATCTCATCGGTGGTGATACCTGGTCGAATATATTCTGATATCATTTCTAATGTATCTGCCGCCAAACGACATGCTTTGCGCATATCTGGCAAGTCTCTTGGTTTTATTTTTACTTCCAGACCCATAGTCTCCTCCTAGGAATCTACTTTTATCCCACTATTCTCCTCTTCGCATGGTGAAAATTATGAAATCTCCACACTACCTCATTCAATCTTTCAATCCAGCTTCCCATATATTTGAAATCACCCTATCTATCGAGGACCCAACTACTGAAGAAACCCTTTGGATGCCCACATGGATTCCAGGAAGCTATTTGATTCGAGAATTTGCGCGAAATATTATGGACATCAAGGTGTATGATGAACAAGGGCCTCTCTCGATCTTCAAAACAGACAAATCAACATGGACACTACAAACTCGATCGCTACCAACAACAATAACATATCGAGTATATGCTTGGGATTTGTCTGTTCGTGCTGCACATCTAGACCAAACCCACGGATACTTTAATGGCACAAGTATATTTCTTGCTGTACAAGGAAGAGAACACATACAACAAAATGTCACCTTAGCTCAACCACATGGATGTGAGGATTGGAACGTAGCCACAACACTACCCAAACGAGAGGGGGATAATTATCTTTTTGGAGAATACTACGCACCAGATTATGATGCACTAATTGATCATCCTGTCGAAATGGGAACGTTCAAGCTACTCCACTTTGAAGCAGAAGGGATTCCACACGAGGTAGCCTTAACTGGAATCTGCGATGTAAACAAAGAACGACTTTGCACTGATTTACAAGCGATTTGTGCCTATCAAATTCGACTTTTTGGTACAGATGCTCCAATGAAACGCTATCTCTTTCAAGTGATGGTTGTCGGAAAAGGATATGGTGGTCTTGAACATCGAGCTTCTACCAGTCTATTATGCTCAAGAGGAGATCTTCCGCAATCTCTTCTACATTCTCGAAAAGGAAAATATCTACAATTCTTGGGCCTATGCTCTCATGAGTACTTTCATACATGGAATGTAAAACGTATAAAGCCTGAGGCCTATCTACCCTATGATTTGTCCAAAGAAGCATATAGCAAACAACTTTGGGCGTTTGAGGGAATCACATCATATTATGATGATTTAACACTCATCCGAACCAATCTTATCGATGAAGAGGAATATCTACGACTCCTCGCCAAAACAATCACACGTGTTCGTTCTACACCTGGAAGAAAAATACAGTCCGCTGGGGATGCAAGCTTCGACACGTGGATTAAATTTTATAGGCAAGACGAGAATTCTCCCAATAGCCTCATCAGCTACTATGCAAAAGGATCATTGATTGCTCTGGGTCTTGATCTACATCTTCGTTTGCATAGCACTGTCACATTAGATGATGTGATGCGTGCTTTATGGCAAGGGTATGGAATGCTCGCTGTCGGTGTACCAGAAGATGGTATTCAACAAACTGCAGAAAGGTTAAGTGGTCTATCATTAGATTCATTTTTCCAACGTTATGTATATGGAACAGAAGATGTTCCTCTAGATGAATACTTTTCTTCTTTTGCCCTAAATCTGCATATGCGAGAGCCTATTTCCAATGCAGATATGGGAGGTTCATTCTCCAAGAAAGCTTCTGCAACTTCTGGATGGATGGGAGCCAAGTATGCAGCTTCAAATAGAGGAGTCCTACTCAAGAATGTATATACTGGTAGCCCTGCCATGAAAGCGGGATTGTCTGCAGGAGATGTCATCATCGCAATAGATCACATTGAAGCGCAACATTCTACATTCTTTGAGCATATCTCTTCTAAACCACCCGGAACCACCATCACCATTCACGCATTTCGTCGAGACGAACTCATGGTGTTCGATGTCATCGTATCCAGCTCTCCCAAAACAGTAGCATATTTCACCAAAAAGGATAGTGCATCTCCACAAGAAGTACTACGTAAATACGCATGGTTGGAAGCAAAAGGTATTGAGCCAAGCTTTTCATAGTGAATATAAACCATCTCTGTACCGTTTCTCCTTCACATTCTCATGAGGTTTTATGATGTTATTCTTACTCTCCTATGTATTAGCACATCCATTTTCCACCGATGAATACTCTTTACGATCTTCTGTACAGGTAACGAAAAAAGGAGTTTCGATGCTTGTTGCAATGGAAGTTCCCATCCCCAGAGCACTCAAAGAAATCGGAGCCAAAAAAGAAGAGAGCAAACGAGTAAAGCAAAAAAAAATCGATGCCTACACCAAAAAACAATGGAAGCTTCTTGGAGATTCTTTGTCATACAGCATTGATGGAATCCCTCAAAAAGGAGAATGGTTCCCTATCGATGACCCTTCTAATGGAAAGGCTGCGGAAGGTTTTTTTGTTTACCTAATCACATTCAAAGCCAAAAAGAAACCAAAACTAAAAGAAGACTCTGTGATTGAACTTATCAACAGTGCCTACCCCGAAGAGAAAATGGTATATAGTGCAAGCGTGTACGACTCAGATACATGGGCAGTCAAAAGCAGTTCCGCAAATGATGTCTTGGGAGAGAATCAGTTCGCACCCATCACATCTGAAGAACGCTGGACAAGAGATGAAAAACTTCGAAATCTGAAATTCACCATTCAAAAGCCGCAGAAGAAATAACCTCTACAGAGGATTGATATTTCCAGATGGCCAATCGATCTCTGCAAAGGGAACAAAGTCATCTTCTCCGGAGATGGTTTTGGTTCCTTCCCATGCAAGCTCTCCAGAGAGGTAAATGCGTACGTGGACATCATTGTCTTCGTATCGTACACTTCCGGGATAATCGTGAACGTATACTTTGAACACCCCTTCTTCTGGTTCAAATATGTTGATGTTTTCAGGTCCAACACCTGGAATATCATCCAAGTCAAGACTGGGATCATCAATGGGATCTCCACCCACTCCCCAATCCAATCCCCCACCAACACAATTCATGTAGTAGCAGTCTCCTGATCCGTTGAGTCCATACCCAGGTCTAATAAGATGCAAGTCCATATCATCCCCACTATGCTCCCAAGACAACTCTACCCACAAGGTTTGTGCTGGAACAGCTTCTAGTGTTGTAATACATGGTTCTGAAGATAATCCTTCATCAGAATGAACAATTAATTGTGCAACATACGTTCCAGCCAGATCTGGGACAAAATTCGGACGATTCGCCCCACCATTAGGAAGATATGCTTCCGAACCGATAGGCTTTTCGAGTAACGTCCATTCATATTCTGTGATCTCTCCGGAGAGAGATACAGATTGATCTCCGTACCATGTCGCTGACTCATACAGGGGAGCAACAGTTTCCGGATTGACAGAGCATACTGCTTGTGGAGGAGCTCCTGTTTCTCCTATAATCTGTCCTTGGGTTATGGTTCCAAAAGTATTGCTCTCCAGCCACAATGTGCCTGAATAGGTGCCATCAACAGGAGGGCTATATGCGATATTGATCCATGTGTCTTCTCCGGGCTCTAGTGTCTGTGGTAGAGCAAGAGGATCGGTTAATTCAAATCCGGTTCCCATAAGCAATTCAGATGTAATGATTAAATCAGCTGTACCATCATTTCGGACAGTAAAACCATCTTCTCTTGTTTCTCCAGAAAGGAGAAATCCCATATTCAACGTGGTTGGCTCTAATATCAAAAGAGGTGCCGAAGTCGCCCCAACAAGAGGAACCAATGATTTTTCTTCAGAAGGATCATTGGATGTGATTTTCAACCAACCTTCATCACTCATATTGAGAGGCTCATACTGAACCAATAGCTCTTGGCTTTCACCAGGAGCGATCAGTTCGTCTTCAATTGTTTGTACAACTGTAAATGCTGCGCCTTCTAATTGAAGATCTCGTATTTCCAAGGCTGCCGTTCCATCATTATGTATGGTCAAAACATCTGAGACAGGATCTTCTGTGACACCAAAATTCAACGTGGAAGGCTCTACACGAATCTCCGGAAAATCGGTAACAGGAGTTGGGATCTTTTCAATCGCATTGTCGATGGTACATGAAATAAGAAGAAGAAAAGGCATGTTGTATCCATTTTGTGTGTGATACATCAATCGATGCAAATGTCATGCCAAAAAACGTATACCTTCATCGCATATATTCAAATCGAATATCAAAGTATAAAAAATAATATGATTGTATCCTAATTGATATACTTCACTGCTTGCGCTTGATTGTATCACAATCCAAGCTTCCCAATAAACTCACTTGTGCATCGTATTGGATGCCCACTTCATATTTTTTCCATATATCTTGAGAAAAATCACACGTGTACACTGTACTGGATTCTGTGGAGTCTTGAAAATGAACGGTATAGGTCTCTGTCTTTGTACCTTTTTTCTGACATCCGATGCGTGTGATTGTACAGGTTTCTACGTTTCCCTTTGGTGGGTATGGACTCAAATCCTTTCCAGATGAAATCAATGGTCGTATGTCTTTCCATTTCTCAATCTTATAAGTGCAATATTGATCCATGACGGGAATTTCTTTGTAGCGCGTTTTGCACTCTTCTTTTTCGACAAATGAACCGTCCCCTTTGTCTTTCTTAACAGTTTTGCAATCTTTACCATCCGGAATTTTTTCTGTGCTGCGCTCTTTTTCACGACAAGACACACTCTCTGCTTTGTATGGCACCTTATCTTTCCATGCCTTTTCTTGAACCCGAGCATACTCTTTCACAGCTATCTTTTGTTCCCAAGAATGACTTTGTACCTGCATGGCCGCATCTTTTGTACAGCTACCACCAATACACAACAACACACCAAGAAGTATCACAACACCCAAAATAATCTTGGGTAGAGAATTAGACTTTTTCGGCTCTGGAGCTGGTACTGGTTCGTTTTTCTTTTTTTCTTCCACAAGATCAACTGAATTCTCATCATCCATATTGTTCCCGCAATTGATGCAATGTTTGGTCACAGCCGCATTTGGAGCATCACATGCAGAGCAGCGTTTGTCTGCACCGATATACTTATGATCGGCAACTGCTACTTTGTCTTCATCTTCTGGAAAATAACGAGAATCGGGATCTTGAGCGCTTCCACATCCAGGACAAAAACGCTGGCTTACTCCAAGGAGCTTCTCTGTTCCACAATACTGACAATCCCACAACATCTCATAGTGTATCTCTTCCATATTTCCTCCCAAATATTGAAGTTATTGTATGCCAAGAATGAAAAAAATCGACATAGAAATGTAATTTTTCGCCTATCAAAAAGAGACCACGTCAATATTTGAGAAGTTCTTAGTTCCCTTCTTCTAATTCTGGGATCAAGAATTCCAGTCCTAGTTCTGGACATTTTTTTATAAGGGTCAAAGCGTGTTCTATATCCCCATCATTGTGTAGTCTTTCCAGCCAATTCATAATTCCTTGTACGGCGATACCCCAATCAAAAGGCTTGTACA
>NYTD01000293.1 GCA_002683315.1 Deltaproteobacteria bacterium
ATCGCCGTTCAGGTGATGGGTAATGATGCGGCGATTGCATTTGCGGGTGCCTCGGGTAACTTTCAGCTAAATGTATACAATCCTGTGATGATCTACAATTTGCTGCAATCAATCCAACTTCTTTCCGATGGTATGCGAAGCTTCCATGATAAATGTGCAATCGGTATTCACATCAACCAAAAAAAGATCGAAGAGAATCTACAAAATTCACTGATGTTGGTCACAGCCTTGAATACGCATATTGGCTATGATAATGCAGCGAAGATAGCCAAAAAAGCACATGCAGAAGGAACCTCATTGAAAGAGGCTGCCTTGGGTCTTGAATTGCTAACAGCGGAACAATTTGATGCATGGGTTCAGCCACGCAATATGACCTAATATACGTTATTGTACTCTTATTCGTCGCTGCTTTGGTTCAGCGACTTTTTTTATTTGGTATGCTTTGATACGAACATCCAAAAAGATATCGTATCAAAGCATACCAAATGTGATCCATATACTGACCGCCAACGTCACGATGACAATGCTGCCCAAAGACAGTGCAATAAGGCCCTGTGTACGTGTGGATCGCATCATCCACCACATGATCATACCCGTAACTCCCCACATGATCATTGCGATACCCATGATGTCGACAATACGAGCCCAAAGCCAGCGAACACCAATGTAGCCAGGACTTCCATGCATGACGTGAAGCCGAAGTAATTTACGGCGAATCGATGCAGAACCACTTCCTTCTTCGACATCTAAGGAACCATTCATTTTTAGTTTAACGGTATGTACAACACCGTTATAGAGGACTTGAAACCGCACCTTAGGATAATTTTTTAGTGAGAGTGAAGAGACTCTTACGTCTTTATTTTGTACAGTACTCAATGCGTGTTGTTCAAACTTAGTTTTGTCTTCTTCAGAAATTGGGTTCCAATCTTTGAGTGCTTTACTCCATTCTGGTGACTTTGTTTCCTTTGGATCAAGTCTCACAGAGCCTCCGTTACCTTCAGGATGTAGGTAGGCACGAAATGTATGAGAATCGTTGGAGCCTTGGAAAGACAAATGTCCCATCCATGATGCACTGTCTGGAATGAATGTAATGGCATCGTTATTTAGGTCATCAACGGCTTTGCGAGCCATTTGATCAGCCTGAGGAAATGCACTGAGATCAGTTTTTTGCAGTGACCAGGTTTGTCGTGACGAAAACCAATCGGCATGATTAAATAACAGTGCCGTTACACCATATAAAAATATCCAAGGAACCAGAACCAGACCTAAGTACAGGTGTATCCGACGAATAATTTTTACATATTTTGCCTTAATACGTCTTTTGGTTACTTTTTTTGAGGGAGGGGTGTCGATACTGCACTCTGGAGATTACGTGGTGAGGTTGTCGAGATCAATATCAGAATCATTGAAAACAAGCAATACATCCTTTCATAACTTTCATGGATTATTCCCACTCCCATATCAGAATTTTGCCTTTTCTACGTTTGACACTGTTGCCATTTGCAAAAATCTTCTGGACTCGTTTTGCGGTTCGACTTGATTCAAATGCCACCGACCATCGATGATATATCGTTCCATCTTTTTCCAGCCGCATGTATTGATCTGTACGATAGAGTTTTAGCAGCTCCTCCATCGATTCAGGAGCATGTTGTACCAAGAACAACATCCAGCCGTATGCACCCTTGGATCGAATCTCGAGTAATTTTTCTCCATGATGTTTCTTGATTGGAATCGTCAATACTTGCAGCGCATTCTCACCCGCCAGATAGCGATCTGGATCCAAAATAACAGCAGTAGATAGTGGGGGATCGGAATACAACGTTCCAACCCCATCCCATCCTCTTTTTTCTCGAATCGCCTGTACAAACTTCATTCCCTCCCCATAGTTAAAGTTCTTTTGGAACATGTCATCAGAGATGCTTTTTGTATAGCGAACATGAGATAGAAAGTCGTAGTTCATCAATTCCGCTACTGCAAGCATCGCTTCTCCTTCTACAACAGCATAAAATGCGCGCATGTGATCTTCGCTTTTGATGTTTTTTTCGATAGCCCCCAGATCGAATTGTTGATCTTGGAGTGCGTGATATAGCTCGTGAAGCATCACTCCTTCTCCAAAACGTTCGCTACCGCCTTTACCTACGACCAATGCTTTGGTTTTGTTATCGTACCAACCAGCTGCATTATACCCTGCGTCTTCCTCAAAGCGGATGGTGACTTTTTCTGTAAATTTGAGACCACGCCATTTCTCCAGTTTTGTCATCACTTCGGCAGCCTTTTCAGCCCACGGGGGGATTTCTCCTTCAAAAGAAAGCCGGCTGGTATCAGATTGTACAACCGCTTCACCACGTCCGTGCGGGGTTTCTTGATCAATCTCGTTGAGTAATTCTCGTAAAGCGGGATAATCTACGATGGCGAGTCCTTTCAAAAGAGCTTTTTTGGCTTGATTTTTATCTCCCGATTCCAAGTACAAATGCCCGAGATAGTAGTGGTAAATTACAGAATTGATTTTACTCGGTTTCAGCTCAAGTAAACGCTGATAGCAGGCGATTGCTCTCGAAAGATCTCCACTGTTTTGTGCCAGTTCTGCTGCTTCGTTGAGTTTTTTGGGATCATCGGGGATTTCTCCGACTTCTCCTTTGGGATTGTATATCTCACTCTTTTGAGAAGACTGAATATAAGATAGGGCCTGTTCAGTTGGATTGGGCGAGAGTTCTTGTACGTCAACCATTAGTTGCAAAAGCGTTGGTAATTGATCCCACGCAGCCCAATAGCCTAGTTGAGAAGCAATGGTAAAATATGGTCTTCCACGAACAGATAGGTCGGAGAGTCTTTGTGAAAACGATTTTTTGGCTTCTTGAAAGAGCTTTTCGTCAACATCTCCTTTCTCGATCCGCTTATAGAATGTATCCAGTCGTTTGGAACCTTCTTGTCCTGTTGCTGTCATTTCAATAGAAGATCCCATCATTCCTTCGTCGAATGTGAGATCGAGTCCATCATTGTCGCGCTCTAATAGAAACGCTTTGCTCATAATGGTCCAATACAGCCATTCTTGCGAAGATACAATAGAGGGTCCTCGCCATAGCCAATCTCGTCGTTCTTTGGTCAACGAATAAGTAAAGTCTGTTTGGGTGGGTTCAAATCTGGTAGATATGATGCTCGGAGCTTCTCTATTTTTTAGCTTGGAGAATATATTTTGGATTTCTTGCCATGTATTTTTATCAATATCTCCCACAATAACCATAGAAGCGCGATTGGGTTGGTACCAAAGATTGTAAAAACTGCGCACATCATCAAGTGTCAGTTCACTCTTTGTATCGTTGATTCCTCCATATCCATCACCAAATATTAGACCTCTTCTCTTTTTTTTCCAATCCGATACCAGATTAGAATTTTGCTCTTCTTCTTTTTCTAGTCGGGCCTTTTCGTAATCAAAGCATTTTTGATCCGCATCAAGACCATCCATCCGTTGATATTCTTGGGACAAAACAATCGGAAGGGATTGCGTGGAAATATTTGTACTGTAGTATGTCGTATGTTCATTTCGAGTGTAGGCATTGGTGGCTTGTACATGAGGCTTTAGTATTTTATCAAAAGCTCCATTATGACTGCAAAACATGGCATGCTCTGTCATATGTGCAAGGCTTGGCTGGTTTTCCATATATGTTCCGGCAGCATACACAACATAAACATCGATATGAGGTTGTTGATCGTTGATCCATAGCATATCAAGACCATTGGATAATGTTTGATGTTGTACCGTTTGGTTTGCGATTTGAAACTCATCGGCAAAGAGTAGATGTGTAAGAAATAAAATCATAGATTCACTCAGGATTGTTTTCAATCTTCTTTCTACCCTCTAAAATAGGATAATGAAAAAAAATATACGAAGAAGAATGTATGCACTGGTGCATACAACTACGAATACTTTTCTCTTTTGAAATATGCGATTGATTTTAGACCATGCTATTTTCACTAGGAATGATTCAAATATTTGTATATGCAGCAATCGAAGTGTGAATTAAGAGGCTATTTTTGCTCGTTTGTTTCGAAAAATAATGCCCAACAGTGATACTAGGCAAAGAGCAGATACACCCAAACCAACGTTCCAAATTACGATGTGGGACTGATTTTTGACGGCGATACCAAGGCTGGCCCATGCCAAAACACCGAGAGGAGCCACGTCACGTTTGGCAAGTCCCACGTATAAATAGATGACGGTCGCGACGAGTAGCATAATTGCACCCCAAATGGCTCCAGATAGAGGCTCTCCTTTCCATCCCAATGAGTCAAGCCATATAGAAATATTAAGAATCGTAGCGAGTCCCACCCATCCAACATAGAGTCCGAATGTTTTTTGTATCAACCACATCACTGTGTCTTTGGTGTTTTTTCTCAATTTTTGGGCGTATATATGAGTGACGATTAGACTAATCAATAGTCCCAGCATAAAGATAACAGAGAGAGATAGGTATTGATAATGCCATACAACCAGCCACAATGCATTGCATGCACAGCTAATAGCAAATGGAAGATCAAGTCTTCGCAATTCTTCTCTTGAGACCCATTTGGGCATAGCTTGTATAACGATATAGGCGAGGAGTCCCAAGTAAATTAATCCCCAGATAGCAAATACATATCCAGCAGGGGTAATGTGTATGCTGTATGATGCAGACAGCTCCTTTTGTGTCACTCCATTTAGGGGCAATTCGTTCGCCAAATAATTGATGGTGAGTACTGTGAGAAAGCATAAAATGTTGATCAAAGAGCGCATTCTATGAGTCATGTTGGTGTTCCTTTTGTGGTGATGAAATAAAAGATATTTTTTGATGCGATAGGAGAGATTTTTCAGGCTGAATAGGATGCAAAGATATTAGATTTTCTACTACAAATGTCTTAATAGGTTTCAGATATACAACCATATTTGAGGATTCACAACATGTCTATGACCAAAGAAGCAATATTTACACAAGCCCGTTCATATAAGATTTTTCTAGAAGGTGGAGTGTCAAAAGAGACATTTACCGAGTTATACGAAATAGCCAAATGGGCACCAACTGCCAACAATAGCTGTCCTTTGCGATATGTATTTGTATCAAGTGTCGAAGGAATGCGTTTATTGCACAATGCAGCAATGGATGGAAATAAGAATAAAGTAGAATCGGCAAGTGCAGCTGTGATTCTAGCCTACGATATCAACTTCTATGAGCACTTTCCAACGCTTGCACCACATGTGAAAAATCCAGCACCACAAGCATCATGGCAGCCAGAAGAACGAGAAAAAGAGGCCATTAAAAATGCTGGTATCCAAGCTGGTTTTTTCATGGCAGCTGCCCGGGCAATGGGATTGGATTGTGGACCCATGGCAGGGTTTCATGCAGACGTGATTGAAAGAGACTTTTTTCAGAAAGATTCTTGGAAATATTATTTTGTGATTCTGTTGGGTCAAGGAGATTCAACAGAATTATACCCGCGAGGAAAGCGTCTTTCTTTGAATGATGCCTGTCTCTTTCAATAAGAAACAGACATCTTTGATATATGCTTCTAGAATCGCGTATGATGTGAATGTAATATGCAGTCTTGTGGGGCTTTTATTGAATGTGTTTTGAGAAAATCTACTGTTCTATTTTTGTGGGAATAAGTAGGAAAGGTTCATATTTTGTACATTTTCAGAGCCATATTCAATATTTGTGTTATTTTGATAATGATTCTCATTATTGACAAGTTCGTGATCTTACGAACGATGAAACCTTGTCTTAATCAATGGAATAGGGTAGCAAAACTTACACTTACAGAGGAAGAATCATGGATATTCACACCGCTATGACAACCCGTAGAACCATACACTACTGGAAACCATTACCTGTTCCCGAAGATGTGGTTACAAAAGCACTAGAAGCTGCTCATATGGCTCCTTGCCATCGTTATACTTGGCCATGGAGATTTAACAGAGTCGGAGCACAGTCTCGTGCCAAAATTTTTGATCTTGCCCTTCAAATAAAGCAAGGAAAACGAGGTAGCTTTCCATTACATGCTCTGGAAGTCATGAAAAGGAAAATGCAGAATCCAGCAGTCTTGATTGTTGTAAGTATGATCAATCATGAAGATGATTTCACGGATCAAGAAAATTACGCCGCGGTATCGTGTGCGATACAAAATATGGCTCTTTCTTTTCATGCCAGTGGATATGGTTCAAAGTGGTCGACAGGAAAAGTGACGCGTGACAAGCTTACATATGAAATTCTCAATATACATCCACAGGAAGAAAGAATTGTAGGTTTTATTTGGGCGGGAGTGCCTGAAAGTACCCCAAGAGCCCCAACCAGACCCGATGTTGAGGAGTATATTCGTATAAAAGACTAACGATGAACGATGTGTTTTCAACATCACATCGTTTACCTTTTACGAACATTCATACTCTTTCAACGAATACACTTAGGAGTGTTTTTTATGGACATGTATATTGCAAGCCAAATATTGATCTCTGGTGTTATATCTGGTTTTATTCTATTCCAGACGGCTTTTGTTGCACCTACGGTGTTCACCAAAGTCGCGATTGATGCTCGACCTTCATTCCTAAGATCTATTTTTCCCAAGCTATTTACAGCCATGGCTGTCTTGGGAGCTTTATTCACCTTGATTGCCTACTTGGGTTCCAGTGCATTTTGGGTGCACTATGTTGTGGGTGTATACACAACAATCGCAGGAATAGTTTGCAAGATGTTGGTTCCTGCGACAAACAAGGCCAAAGATGAAGGTGACCAAAAGAGGTTTGCAATATTACATAAGGTGAGTGTGATCACTACAATCTTGGCCTTATTGGTCAACCTAATCTGGATTTTTGTTTAAGCTGCATATAAATATTGGTCTTTAAATATATTCCAGAGTCTGTATTGCAAAAGATCGAAAGAATATTTTTCTTATGATTGTAATATCAGATTGTTTGCCTAATACACTTTTGGGAAAAGTTCGTGCAGAGATTTTTGTACGGAGTCTCCTTGAATGATATTGTTCAAAACAATGTTTGTGCAGATTTCGTCTTGCTCCGCATTGGCCAAAACCAAGAGATTCAACCGACATTCATCAACATTATCTTGTGCTATATCAACACCAAGAATAGTGGAAAGAGCTTCTTCTCGAGAGAGACCGTTCTTTATCTTCCATTCCAAAACCGCTCCCAACAAACTTCCTTGACCGCATTGTAGATCTACAAAAACATCTTTGGGTTTGCGTGTGGAAGTGTGCATCCATTTGGCCAATATTATCTTTGCAAAATCAGGAGGAGTAAAAACTTCACCATTTTCTCGCACTCTTTTTTGTGTTTTTATAAGGTTCTTCTTTGTCATGGACGATCCTTCAGCCATTGTTCCAGATGATCCCATTTTGAGACGTTTTCGTTGTTGGAATGGTAGTACTCGTATATCTGTGAAACCAAGCTGGATTTTACGCCCAAAAATTCAGCCAAAGTATTGGTATCAACAATTTTTGAATGTATGCGCGGAATTTTATAGAGTTCCTTTATGAATTTTGCACGAGGATGATGGCTTGGCTTTTCTTGCAAGAGAAATCGCATGATGGGGTGTGTGATGTACCAATGAAATTGAACCTTTGTAATACCATCTGAATCAAGATCAG
>NYTD01000294.1 GCA_002683315.1 Deltaproteobacteria bacterium
GCGTTTTCCTCGCAGGTCGTATGTTCGTGTACGCCCTCTCCAAACCCCTTCAATACGACGTTGACCATCACATAGAGAAATAAATTTTTGCAAGAATTCTGGATTGGTGTGTTGGATATCATCAAGATAGAGCATGACATTATTGGCCATTTCAAAGCCAAGATTGATCTTTTCTACTTCTTGACGTGCTGTCGCATTGGGTGATTCACTGGGGTCTAATGAAACGACTTGATGGCCAATACTTGGACCATTTACTTTTACAAAAGCCATCCCCAAGCGTGAAGCAACGTATTCCATCAGTGTTGTTTTACCATACCCTGGAGGAGAAATAAGCAAAAGCATACCCATAAGGTCGGTTCTCTTTCCTGCTCCGGATGCTCCGATCTGTTTGGCAAGATTATCCCCAATAAGCGGTAGATATACATCGTTAATCAGCTTGTTTCGAACAAATGAAGTTAAAACACGAGGACGTAATTCGTCCAAGCGTAGTCTTTTTTCTTGTTCGATCAGGTACTGATGTCTTCGTTCTCGATAATTTGTAAATCCAGGGACATCGACCAAGTGAAATTGTGTCAGTCTTTCTAAGAAAGAGTCATAGCGAAGGTGAAGAACTCCGTCTACGATGTTTTTATGCTGTCCTTGGAGATCTTTGATGCTTGTCTCTGTATTGACTTTATGAATCTGCCACATCTTTGGGTCTGAACACCAATATACAATTAACTCTTCTAAGATATGCATGGAATCTGGATTGATAGAAGAGATTCCGGCATGAATCCAAGCACGAACCAGTTGTTCCTGTTCGAATACATTATTGCTAAGATCTGCGATATTTCGTTTTAGACCTCTTAAAGCACTTCCTTTTTTGATCTTCGATCGAATCTGTTTGTCTACATTCGCGGCAAGTGCCGATAAAATAAACTTAGGAACTGTGTTCGAAATCTCTACAGCGAGATAAGATCCGGCTCGCTGTAATTCAATCTGAGATAGATCTTGAAGTATATTTTGTTGTTTCAGATATGTGGAAATAGCAATGGTGATTTCTTTTGAAAATTGAGAGTCGGTACCCGTTCCCATTGTCTTTTTCATCATAGCGAAGCTTTTTGCTCTATTTTTCCATCGGTCTTGTTCTATTTTTTCTGTTATGGATTTCCACCACCATACACCAGCAGCTCTTGAACGGGCAGAATAACGAAGGTTGCCAACATCTTTTCTCAATCGAAGCAGAGCGATTAGAATTTTGGTTGCATCTTCGTCATGAATACCTTTTACATATCCTGCACTTGGGAATAAAGATGCGTATTCTTGCACATGTGTAGCAAGATTCTCAGCTTGTTCAAGTACACTGATGGAAAGATTATGCGTTTCGTCTTCTGCGGCAAACAGTACCGCTGCGGCCAGATATTCACTGCGAGAGACATGATTATTTTCAGAGATAAGAGCTTGATTCCAATACTTTTGGGTTTTCAAGAATTCTTCATCTTCTATTTGCTCATGAAAATCGGTGTTGCTGATGTGTAGTGCGACCCCATCTTTGTAGGGCGCGATGGTTAGGTCAAAGGGTTGTGTATTGATGGCAAATCGATGAGATCCCAATTTAATGAGATTGCTTCCCTCTTCAAATAATTCAGCAGTATCTCTGAGTTTGCGAAGGGCATCTTGTTCTGTCGACTGTAAAGAAGATAGTAATTCTTCTGCTTTGTTGGTGTCCAATAACGCAGAGATTTGTTGTGCCAACTTTCGAACACGTTGGATTCGACGATCTGTAGCAAAAAAGTTTTTCAGGGCTCCGATATCGGAGAATCGTCGTTCAGACAAACCGGAAATGATTTGTTGTGCATTGGAAAAGAGTCGTGCAACACGTGATTGTCGCTGTTCAAGAAGTTGTTGTTTTTTAGAGAAAAGTGTGCTTTGAAGAAGTTCTCTTTTTTCCTCTATTTGATCGACAAAGTCGTCCACATCTCCAAATCGAGCATCGAGATCGTCCAATAGGCCAGCCAGACGAGATGATTCTTCATCACATGCTTCAGGATTATCTGCTCTTGCTACACCACCTTCTAATTCAGAGTCGAATAATGATATATCGGCAGAGAATTGCGCATATGCTTCTTTTTCTCTCAGTTTTTTCTGTTGGTTATCAAGTGAGAATTTTACTTGGTTACTTCTTCTTCGTACTTTTTGAATTGACTGTGTGATGGCTGTTTGGATTTCGATATCGTCGACTTGTAGACGTTCTTTTGCATCAGTAAGAACATTGAGTCCATCCATCACATTGTCTAGTTTCTCTGTAATGGGTTTAAGACCTTTGGTTTTTTTGATATTTCCGAGCTCTTTTTCCATGTCATTGAGGTCACGAAGTAGGGGAGCAAAGGCATCTGGTCTTTGTAAGAATTTGGCACAAAGAGTACAGAGTTTGGTCATGTGTTCATCAAGAATAGCAATTTGCAGATCGAGTGCTTCTTCATCTATATATTTGATGGTCTCTAGTGATCTGGTTTGAGCCGTTTGTCTGTCCAGAATACCCATCCCTTCCATAAATTGACCGATACTTCGATAGTTTTCAGGCCTGATCTCTTCCAGCATAGAAGTGATTTCTTTTTTCGCTTCTTGAAGGGCGAGCTTGGCTTTTTTCTTCTGGGTTGCGACTTTTTCGAATTCATCAATGATCTGACCAGATGTGAGTCGCAATGCCTCAATTTCAGACTCAAAGGAACCACTCTCATCATGAGAAAGCCAAGAGAAATCTTGAACGATGCGATCACAAGAACGAACCAAGTTTTTATATAGTGTGGATGTGGGATTGGGATTTTGTACGAGCTTGTGAAGAGTGTGCACATCGGATATGGCACGAACCAATTCTGCATTTCCGATATCGCGAAGAAATGAAGGAGCTTGATTCTTCATATGCTCAATATAGTATTCGTCCGAGCAAAAAGGGGTGTTCCATATCTGTACCTCATGGGTTGTGGTCGGTTCGTCCTTTGCCCAGAAGAACAGAAGTGTACCGTCATCCATAATCGAGTACCCGTGACATTCAATGGGATTACGAACTTCTTTGTTAACCATATTGTATTGCAACAAGAGATAGTGACCATCTCTTCTACGAAGGTACACAAATAGGACATCCTCTCCATTGGGAGAGACGATCTTGGTTTTGAATTCAAGTTCTTCTGTGTCGAACGAAAATACGCGAAAAGAGCCTTCGGAAAGAACATATCCCTTTGGGAATATGAGTCCCTGGTTTTCGGGAAGGCGAATACAGGAAAGACCAATAGAGTCCTCTCGAACGACTTCATTGGTTAAGGTGTTGAATACAAAATAACGAGTTTCCTCAGCTCTAGGGGTAATTTGAAGAACGATGAGTTGTCCAACAAAAGCATATGCTATGTGTGCATCATCAAGAGTTTGGTAGGGGTCTTCTACGGGTTCTGAATAGATTCCTTCTCCATCTTCTGTGTTGTTCTCCACTTTAATGGTCAGGTCTCCCCCTACGGTTTCTACAAAGACTTTATTTTGGATGCTAACATGAGGATGGTTGCCTCGAATAAAGTCTTCTGGTGTTGTTTTAATCCAATCAAAGTCATGAGACAGAGGAAAGAGGTTGTCATCTCCACCAAATTCATCTTTGTATGTCAGGCCTCCTTTTCCGTCTGATAACCAACGAAATACTTTGGTGTCACGATGTGAGGCTCCAGTCTGAAAAATAGCCAAAAATTTGGAAGAAAGAAGTCGAAATTGGATGAGTTTGGATTCTTTGTTGAATGAAAGAAGATTTTTATAGTCACGCAGAAATTGTTCATTTCGAAGAAATCTCCACGAATCTTCGTCTTGTAGTACTGAAAAAGAATCTTCTGAAAATTGGTAGAGAGCAAATGTGTCTTCAGTATCGATTTTTCGTAAGCCAAAATATACATTATATCCCAGTAGGACGGTTCCATTTAGGTAGACCATATCTACGGGAACACAATTATTATCCGTGATGATTTTATGTTTTTTACGTAATGTAAAAACAGAGTCACCAAAGAGGGATGTTCTCTTTTCATTTAGTGTACGTGATTTTTGAAATATCTCTTGAGATGTACGTTCCAAACGAGCCTTGAGAACTTTGTAATTATCCCCCAAGGCTTCACTGGATGTTCCTTCGTCTTTTTCTTCCATTCTTGTCTATTTACCTTTCTCAAGATCTGTTGCTTTTGCCAGCAGTTTTTGGAGGAGCTTCTTTTGCTCTCCAGAGGCTTCACTGGATAAACTTGCCAATAATGCGGTCAGAGAAAGATCGCGAAGGTTGCTGGCTTGCAATGTTGGAGAAGATAAAATGTTCCCTACTTCTTTGATGAGGTTTCCTTCTCCCTCTACGTAGTCGTGAGAGATTGCTTGCAGTGTCTGAGAATTATCCATGGTGGCATCTAGGGCTTGTCCGATTGATGCTGCGTGTACAAATCGATCGAAGAAGTCTCCGTCTCCACCGATAATTTTGATGTCTGTAGCTTTGAATGCTTCTGCCAATACACCAGCTTGTGATTTGGCAATGTCTCTGCGAACCGCGATTTTCGCCAGTGCAATTTCTGTTTGCTTGTCCAATTTTAGACGGAATTCTTCTCGTTCTTGAGAGATACTGTCCATAAGTTTTTGGGCATCGGCCAGTTTGGAAATACCTTCAGCCTCTGCGAATTTGATCTGACGAATCCGATTGGCTTCAATTTCGTTTGCTCTTTCGGCAATATTTACATTTCTCTCTTCCACATCTGCTTCGGCAAGTCCTTGCGAACGAAGTAATTCGGCCTGCGCGGATCCTTCATCTTGGATGTTGGCTGCCTTTGCGACGCCTTCTGCTCGGATGTTTTCTGCTTTGGCCGCACCTTGACGTTTGAGGTTCTCTGCATCAACATTGCCTTTTCTATCGACAATGTTGAGCTCGAGATCATCGTTGGAAATTTTGATCTTGCGCAGATCTTCGCGATCGCGTTCTACTTGAACTTTTGCCATCTCTGTTGCCGCGAATTCTTTGGCTTGTGCATCTGCCAAACGTTCTTTTTCAAACGCTTGTGCCTCTGCGCGCATCTTTTGTGACTCTGTCTCAATTTCGGTTTTCTTGAGATCAAAAGACGCCATTTGCGATTCTATTTCAGCAACTTTTTTCGCGGCTTCTGCTTTTTCTTCTTCTTTAATTCGTAGCTCTTCTGCTTCGGCTTGTGCTGTGATAATGGTAGATACCTTTGTTCTTTCTGCTTGTTCTCGCTCAATAATTGTTTTATTGGTCTCTTCTGCTTCGATTTTAATACCTTCTGCTCTTTTTAGTTTGGAAGATTCTTCTTCGGCTTTCGTTTGTTTTTGAAGATCCAATACAATGGCAAGTTCTTCACGTTTCTTTTGTAAACGAAGTTTTTCAGCCATATTTTCTTCTTCTTTGATTAGAAGGGCTTTTTCTCGGTCTTTCAGCGCAGCTTCTGCTTTTCTCATTTTGGCTTGTTCTGCAGCGAGCATTTCGGCTTCGTCATTCTTGCGCTGTAGCTCGATATCTTTTTCTTTTGTCAGCTCTTTGGTGGAGACTTCACGTTCACGTTTGATTCGCGCTTCTTCTTTTGCTTGGGTTGTGTTTTCATCAATCTCGGATTTTTGACGCTCAGCAAGCTTAATTCTCTCCCACTTCTTGACATCTTCGTTGGCGATTTGTGCCTCTGCTTCGTTTGAGAGGCGAGCCTCTATGACCTGCTTCTCTTTTGTAATTCGAACGATCTTTTCGATACCCTGTGCATCGTTGGTATCATTTACATTGAGGAACTTGAGGTCTGTTTGCTCCAAGTAGTCAATCGCCACATCTTCAAGCACGAATCCGTTTAGATCTTCTCCGATCACTTCTTTTACTTTTTCTCGGAAGTCATCGCGTTTGTCGAACAAAGCTGCAAACTCAAATTGCTTTCCAGCTGTTTTGAGCGCTTCGGAGAACTTGGCATTGAATAGCTCATCGAGTGCTGCCAGGTCAGATGCTCGTTTACATCCGATTGTGGAAGCAACTTCCAGAACTTTTTCCTTGATGGGATTGATGCGAACAAAGAAGTTTACATTGATGTCGGCTCGCAGATAATCTTTACAGATCAATCCATTCTTTCCTCTACGATCAATGTCGATTCGCTTCACGGAGATATCAATGATCTCGGCTCGATGAATGATGGGGTATACAACACCTCCTGTGAAGGTTACTTCAGGTTCATCTTTCATTTTGTTAATGATGAGTGCCTGTCCTTGATCTACTTTTCGGTAAAACTTTGCAACAATGATGGCAAGTCCACCAAAAATAACGATAATCCCGCCAATGAGGATTGCAGCAACGATCCATGTGTCCATATGTATGCTCCAGTATTGAGATGATAAACTCTACCTGTAATGAAATTTTTTGCAGATTTCATGTCTGTATACAATAGAGAGAGATATTTTCCAATTATGTACAAAGAAACAAGTATTCTATGCTTTCATCATTGGGATCATCATGATCTATAATTTGGATCTTTGATCCCAATCAATCTTGGTATGTCAAGTCTTTTGATTTTGTTGACGTTTTTTCCATTCAGAAAGACGATGTTGCACTTTTTGGGCAACGATACTTTGAATGGGTTCCACAATTAAAGCATTGCGTTCTTTATCAATAGAGATGACAAGGACTTCATCTCCATTGGTTAGGGCATTGTCGTGATCGCAGCGCGCCATCATGATTAGTGGGGTTCCATTTCTACTTTTGATTTTTATCTCACCAAATCGATCGTTGACTTTGCTTGTTGATACAACCCCAATGCTACCGATAAGATCGATGTCTCTTTCTCCTTGATTGGTTTCAAAGGCTCCATCAAAAGGACGAACCAATACAGAGGTGGCCAGAGTTCCACAAAAAAGAGCAAGTAAAAATGTTAGTGTGGCATTGATGAATGCTCCAAAAGGAAGGCTCGTCATCACCATGGCCACCATAAAGTATGAAATAGTCCAGCTTAATAATACGATTAGACTTGCAGAAACTGTAATAGGAACAGAGCGAAGTTTGAGGGCAGAGAGAAGACCAACGCTATCGGATATTCCTTCTACTTCCACTTCTGAGCCTATATCTCCAAGTGATTCGGTAGCCCCTTCTGCTACGGCTTCTGCGCCGGCCTCTGCAGCCGCTTCTGCCACAGCTTCTGATGCTGCTTCTGCCGTGGCTTCTGCAGCCGCTTCTGCCGCGATTTCAGCAACTGTTTCTGAAGCCCCTTCGATTCCTCCATCGATAGCGCCTTCCAATCCATCTGCACCATCGAATAAATCTAGATCGGCAACACCAATAAAGACAAAGCCCCAATAAAGAGAGAGAAAACCTAATAATATAGAGAAAATCCCAGTGGGCATGATCAAAATATTCTCTAAGAATGCTTCCATTTTCTAATCCCCAAAAGGTAATGAACCTTTCTCACTTATTGCGATGGGATTTTTTGACAAGGTGTATGCCCTCCAGTTGTGCTAGATTCTTCCCATATCCAGTATTGGTTTGATGAGGGAGTGATGAAATGGTTTTGCGATATATGTGTATACCAAGAAGACAAAGAAGAATCCCATCTGGGTTCATGTTTCGACGCAATAGGCATCACAAGGGTGAATCCAGCCTGTCTTAGCTCTGTGCTTAATCGATGAATACATTCTTGATTTTTGGTTCTACAGCAATGTTTAGGCTCTAAGATTATTGCTTGGCCTCCATATTGTTGAGCATATGCAAGTATGGAGCGATGTCGTTCATCTCGAAGGGGGATGGTCGCAATTTTTTTGTTTTCTTTCAACTGTGAAATAATAGTCCCAGCACCGATAAGACTTATATCTCGAAGCAGTCTTTTGGGAATAGGATCATATTGCTCGAGCCACAATTGCGGTGGTTTCGGGATTGTTGGTTTTTGAGTTTGCATCCATGTGTGACGATCTTTGCTCCAAACGTATTGATGACTCCACGTGTCTATGAGTAGGAATATGATTCCACAAAGTAGGATAGGGGTTGAAAAACGAATTTTTCCTAGCTGCACAGCAATAAGTGTGCACAATGGTACACCAAAAACGATCAGATAGCGGGGTCTTAGTTTCATTCCAAGTAGACCACATGTAATCGTCATTCCTAAAATGGTCACAATGAGTAGGATGGTATGTTTTTTTTCTTTGGACATACAAAGCCATCCGAAGATTGCAATCAGAAGAAATTGGAAAAACTTTCCTTCATTCATTCGATGGATGGAAAGATCATATAGCTGCTGGATACCATTCAGGAGATCAAAATGTGTAATGATTTCAGGATGACTTCTTTGGGGCCAGAACCAAGCATAGCTCCAAAAAAAAGAGTACCCCAAAAAAGGTGTCATCCATATATTTCTTTTGCTGAGCCATATGGGGATGAGTATCATCATAGACAAGAGAGGAAGAGCAAGCTCTTTTGCCCATACCGAAATGGGAAGAAGTGTACATCCAAGCATTGATATGAGAATGCCATATAGCTTTTGTTGTTGTAGTCCGTAAAAGATACAGCCAAAACCCAATGTTGAAAGACCAATAGAGAAAGGATCATTTCCAAAGAGAAGAGCGAGATAATGAACTGGAGGCCATGCCGAGATAAGTAAACCTGCAAAAAGAGCAGATTTTGAAGAGGAAAGAGAATGGGCATATAGGGTTGTACCCAATACGACACAGCCACCCATGAGGAAAGAGAGTATTTGTATTGTCGTTTCAAGAGGAAAGAGCGCTGTACCCAGTAGATAGATGGATGCTGCAAAATCATTCTTTGGAGTTCCTACACTCGCGAGATATATGCTCCAAGAACCTGCAGCTCCGGGAAGATCACTTCGATCTTGTGCACATATAAAATACCCTTGAACAAGACCAAAAGAGATTAAAGGAAGTATGTGGGATAGATAAAAGCGCAAAATAGAACCCGATAAGCGTATACCTTATATCATGCATGTGTCTATATCGGTTGATGATGTTTGCTCTAATCTGCACATATAAACTGATCAAAGATCAATTGGTTGTTGTTTTCACGGCATTCTTCGATCATGTCTTGCTCATCGAGAAAGATAAATATTCCACGTTCCACTTCTTCTTGTGTAAATGAGTAGGGACCACTCCAGTATACTTCTTGTTCCTCGAGAATGGGTATGACATCGGTCTCAAATGTTCCATCGGGGCTTTGAATATATACGGTGATCTCTTCTTCAATACTTCGAAGCCCGGTGTTTTCTATGGGGATATAGATGTCGATTATATGTTGTCCACAGTTGTATAGACAAGCAGAGGGAGATCCGATTTGGATGTCCGGTAAAGACAACCCAACTCTGGTTTCCGAATTTCCTGCTCGAAAATTGTTCCAGTGTAGCCAGCTTGGATAGGGATAGGCGGGAATACTTCCATCGTCTTCAATATTGGTGATGGAATATGCGTATTGGTTCCAAATGGTACGTGCGGCTACCCAAGAATTATCATTGCTTCCGATAACACGAAGACCATAATCTGAATCTCTACCACCTGGTAAAAGGATTTCAGCTGAGCCATCTTTGTCAATGTCAACGATGGTCGGATATTCAAACCGGGTTCCAGAATCGTGTTCATTCCACTCCAGTTCTACTTGACCTGTTGCACCATCCAAAATCCACAATGTTTCCTCATCGGCATATACTACCTCGGCAGCACCATCTCCTTCAAAATCAAAAACAGAAGAACCAGTCATTCCAGAAGAGGCTTCTTGAATGGGATGTGACCAAAGAAGCGTGCCATCTCCATCCAGAACGATATAGTCTTCCTTTGAAGCGACACCAACTTCTGCAGCGCCATCGCCATCGAAATCGGCAATGGTAGGAGGGCCACTTCGCGAGCCATATTCATAGCTCCAGATCAACATTCCTTCATCACTGAGAACAGTAATAATTCCATCGGATGTGGATACGATTTCTGGTGACGTGTCTCCATCAAGATCGCCAAGTGCTGGAAATCCAACGATACCTTCAGCTTCCCATATCAAGGTTCCATCATGAGTAAAGATCGCACCACTACTAATGACTTCTTGTGTACCATCAAGGTTGATATCAGCAGCAAAGGAGCCAAAATATTTGTTTGCATTTTCGTGATAGTCGGGTCTTTGCCATCGTATGGAACCATCAGCATTGAGAACGGTTCCCCCTAAAATAATTTCAGAAGAACCATCTCCGTTAAGATCGGCCAAAGATATGATCGAATCTCCTCCACTTCGCGTGTCAAAATCGGCATGCCATACCATATTACCTTGTATGTCAAGGCGCATGACCCCATGTTTGGTTGCGGCAAAGATATCGGGAAAACCATCTTCATCAACATCTCCGGCAGCGACTCCAGATATGCCCCAAAATGGATGGTTCTCGTCAGATGCGATAAACAATGGCTCTTGGGTTTGACCTGATATTGCAATTAGGTGTCCCTCTCCTCGAAACTTATTTCTACGAAACGCAGGGAAAATAATGTCAGGGATATCGGATTCATCGATTCGACCGTCTCCGTTGTCATCATTTAGGTTGATGGCTATGGGAGGAGATTCTACAACATTGTATTCTTCATCGATGTCATTGTCTTTCCATGTCCACTCAAGCACGGGAGAAAAAGTTCCTATTTCTGGCTCCGCAGTACAATCCATGTATCGATTGGGCATATAATTATCTTGTCCAGACTCTTGGCACTCTTCTTTGCCTGTGTCTGGGATGGTACCCGGTTGGACATCTTCATGGACATTTTTTAGCTCGTACTCATTACAGCCCCAAAATAATAATGACAAGCTGAATAATTGGATCTTCATGATGATGCTCCTCGATTGAATATTCAAACGATAGCGTCTCTATGCTTTTGTTCTGTGACGATTGTTGTTACAATTATAAATTGGGTTTTGGGGACTCTTGGGATTGTATTTCTTCAAGAAGTTTTTTATCTTGATGGTTTTTTTTTATATTCATCATTCTTGGTACAATACCATTTTTAAGCCAAAATTAAGACGTTTGGGCTATACTCATAGGTATGAAATTCGCCTTTAGATCCAAGATGATTCTTCTCTGGTTCACCTGTCTTTCGTGTACAGGAGAGGAACACTTTTCTTTTTCTGTCAAAGCGGATGTTGTGTCTGAAGAGACACAAGAAGAATCTGAAGAGCCCGTCACATATTCATCGTTACCCAATACCTGCGCACCGAGTCAAGTAGACTCCGATCCGCTCATAGAAAAGGGGTTCGTCTTTACACAAGACTATGTTTTTGCTGAATTGTTGGATATCGTGTACGAGCCAGAAGAAGAGGTCATTTGGTCAGTAGGGCAGGGGGGACTCATGGTGTTTGATGTCTCCAATCCAGCGCAACCAGAATTTATGACATCGTATAGTCCTTTGGCATGGCATGAACGAGCATACCATCTTGCTTTGGATGGTTCTGAACGGATATTTCTTACCCATCGTAAAAATGGATGGATGTCGTACGATATACGCAATCCACTACAAGCGAGTGCTGGAGAGTTTATGCCACTCTCGGGAGCGTCTGGCATCGCGTATGAGGAAGATATCGTATATGTGGCAACCCATACTGGTTCGGTCTATTCATACGATGTTTCTCTCGCTTTTCCAGAGATGCTTGATGTTGTTTCTGATCTTGGAAATCCATGGCGAATGGTACTAGGCGAAAACTATGTATACGTAGCAGACAATACACAAGGTCTTGTTGTCATCAACAGACAATCTCCACAGCAGCTCACGGTTAAGAATCGAGTGTTGGGTAGTGGAGGGTTGCAAGATGTGGTTTTGAACGAAGAGATCGCATACGGAGCAGCAGGAGGTCTAGGGATTGATGTTTTTGATGTTTCCAATCCCGAAAGTCCGCAATGGATCGGCAATATCCCAACATCGTATCCCGCGATTGAGCTGGCCGTGGATAATGATGTTCTGTGGGTAGCCTCCCAGCAAGATGTCATCGCCATTGATATATCAAATCCGTATGATCCTGTTATTGTAAATACCGAGAAGACCCGACAATGGGCCATGGCCATCGATGCTGCCGATGGATATGCTTTTGTTGCTGATTGGGGGTATCTGTCCATTCTGGAATTGCAGGCTGATGTTTCAGGTAGCGATCTTCATCTTGCATCAAATCAGGTCTATATCGATGAGAATGAATCGATGTTGATTGCACTTCGCAACTTTGGAACAAAGCCCATTGAAATCTTTGGAGGAACATCTTCACATCCAGATGTAGGGCTTGAAATCTCTTCTTTGGAGATTGAACCGCACGAAACCCAGTGGCTTTCTATTCAGAAAAACACATCACAGGGAAGTCAAATCTGTATTGCTTCGTCAGATCCAGATGCTTCGCAAGAGTATATCAATGTGGTTGGTCCACAAGAACATCCAATTGGTTCCACAGCTCCGGATTTCAGCTTGACGAGTCTGGATGGGACATTATATCGTCTACAAGAGATGTATGGCTCCTATGTTGTTTTGGTATATTTTGCCACGTGGTGACCGGTATGTGCATCCGAGGTCTCGGATATTGAACACAGTATTTGGCGGCGATATAAAGATGAAGGAGTCATCGTACTTGGGATCGCGTCCCAAGAGCCACAGATGGAAATTGAACAGTATGTGGAACATCTTGGGATCACGTTTCCGGTATTGATGGATTCCAATGGCGAGGTGCATTCTCAATATCAGCAGCAGTCAGCATTTCCATCGGCAGCATATCCACAAGATTGGGTGATTGGTCCAGATTCCACCATTGTCTATCGAAATAACGGATATGAGCTTGATGCGATTTTGTCTGCAATTGGTAAAGCACAGTAGCATTAGCGAATATAAAAGTCACCACTTGATTGGTGCGCGCTGGGCCATGGGCGATGTTGAAAGACACACGATGTTCCAAAAACAGTATTGTTGGTTTTGTAGCCATACTTTCCAATACCCATCCACGTACCGGATACTCCGCCATCCCACGTGTGAAAGTTGAAACCAATTCGCGCACGGATATTGGAGCATCCATTGTGTCCTTGTGTTGCATTTATGGTTAGGCTTGCAACCAATGGTTCGCTGTCGATTTGGGTAGGGGTACAATCTGTAGAGTTTTGTATGACATCGAAGAGGCTTGATCCTGTCCAGCAATGAGAGACATCTCCAATCGCATTATGATAGGTGCTCATGACTTCTGTGAAATCCGATATTTCCATATAAGCGGGCGAGATATGGTGGTCATCGTGAACGGTGGCGTATCCTCCAGACTGCGTCCAAGAAGAGTCGTCATAATATGGTGCCGATTTGAGAACGAGCATCCATCCTCCACCGTAGCTGGTCATATCGCAATATGCTTCAAAAGCATTACCATCCATTTGTGGATCGATCCAGTATATGTCACTTGGTGCACTGGTATTGCTTTCGATAATACTCAAACAGCTTTCCATGGGGACACTTACTTGCGAACCACACAGGAAAAACGAAGCATCTGCATCATCGCAGTCAGCCCCTCCTATTTGATCGAAGCTGTCATACCCGTCTTGGTCTTGGTCGTAGTCACTTTCTCCATCACAATCACTGTCGATACCATCATACCAAACTTCGGCAATTCCGGGGTTGACAGTGGAATCTTCATCGTTACAATCAGGGTTTGTCGGATCATTATTACGCCAACCGTCTTGGTCTTGGTCGTAGTCGCTTTCTCCATCACAATCACTGTCGATACCATCATACCAAACTTCGGCAATTCCGGGGTTGACGCTATTGTCTTGGTCATTGCAGTCCTCGGCAATCGAGACATATCCTATGGGTTGGTTGCACCCCATTTGTGACTCTGTTTCATCTCCGTATCCATCTTCGTCATTATCGAGATACCATGTGGACATATCGATGGCATCTTCTTCGTCGGTTTGTCCGTCGCAGTCATTATCCAAACCATCACAGATTTCATCTTGTGATACATATACACTTGCGTTGGTATCATCACAGTCATCGGTGTTGGCTACGTATGAGGCTGGCTGCATACAGCTCGTCATTGTGAAAAGTGCACTACCGTACCCATCGCCATCATAGTCGATATACCAAGTGGGTGCATCAGAAGCATCATTTTCATCGATGGTGCCGTCGCAGTCATTGTCTGCACCATCACATGTTTCATCTGCTCCCCAATAGGTATTGGAATTTGTATCGTCGCAGTCATTGTCATTTTGAGAATGTCCTGTGGGTAGAGAACATGCAGCGGTGGGAGAAAGAGGATCTCCAAATCCATCTTCATCTGTATCTGCAAAGAATATTTGGGTACCATATGCGCCATCTTCATCGATGTATCCATCGCAATCGTTGTCGATTTCATCGCAGATCTCAATAGAAAATGGATTGGCGTAGGTTTCCAAGTCATCGCAGTCTCCTGCTTGTGCTACAAAACCTTCGGGTGCAGAGCACGATTCCATTGTATTATCTTCTGTTCCAAATCCATCACTGTCTTTGTCTTCGTAGAAAACGATACGTAACCCTTCGTCGATGGTACCAGTACAGTTATTGTCAATGTCATCACAAATCTCTGTGGCCAAAGGATGAATATCGGCATCGGTGTCGTTGCAGTCATCTGAAAATAGTGAAATCCCCAATCTTAGGGCACATTCTTGAACAGGCTGATTGAGATCACCAAAGCCATCTCCATCCTCGTCGAGATAGAATTCTTGCATTAGGCCTTCATCGATATCTTCGTTGCAATTGTTGTCGAGGCCATCACAGATCTCTTCTGCACCCGGAAATACTGTATTGTCAGTATCGTTACAGTCCGAGCCATTGTCAACAAAGCCATCTTGTTCGGAACAACTTTCTACTGTCAGTCCTTCATTGCCAAATCCATCTTCATCTGCATCGGCATAGTAGGTCGTTTTTACATCTTCATCGATGGTTCCATTACAGTTATTGTCCATCCCATCACAAATCTCTGTGGCAGAAGGGGAGATAGAGGCATTGGAGTCATCACAGTCTTCCTCAGCAAGAAATCCGTCACCATCTTCATCGATGGTGATTTTACCCGTATCTGGGTTGGTTTTTGTCGATTCACCACTGCAGGCGAGTAGATAGAAGAAAGAAAAGAGCATTGGGATTCCATTTGTAATTATGGTTTGGCGTAGTAGCCTGATAATGAAAATGATATTGCGCAGTAGCTACCGTGATTGGTGATACCAAACGAATCAGAAGGCTCAATTGGGATCCCGCTACGATAACTATGAGAGACTTGTGTCGGGCGTAAATAATAATCTCCATAAAAAGTATCAGAGACGAGCATAAATTCAGCCATATTTCCAGCTCCGGTTTGAATACTCACACGGTTGCTGCACGTGTTGCTTTGGTTTCCATTTCCCGCTATCGTAATCACGACATCAGTGATGATCATTCTTTGATCGGATGGAGCAGTGGCAAGTGTAGATGTAGAACTCGCGGATGTTTGTCCCCCAAAAGCAAAGATGGGATTGCTGGTGGTAGAAACAGTGTTGGTTGGAAATGCGTGTGCTGAAAAAGTGAGCAGATAGCCTAGAAAGGACATATAATCTCCGAAGTGGTCTCATGAATTGAACATATTATATCATGAGTTATCTCAATCGTTTACAGGATTATAGATGACAGAACCATAGAAGTTGTGCGAAAATAATGAGCGTTGCTATTCACTTCCATACATTAGATATGCTTTTCCATATCCGTGTGAGGTTGACGTAAGCCAAAAATCATCGAATCCATCCCCATCAACATCCCCAACTGGATTGATTCCTCTTCCCAACTGGTCGTTGCTCGTGGCACCATATAGTACAAACGATGCCTCATCAATGAGGTTCATGGAACCTGTTTCAGCACCACCATATACACCATATACCGCCCCAGAATTGTTGCCGTTGTCATCATTTTTGTGTGCGACAATGGCGATATCGCTTAGACCATCACCATTCACATCACCGATTCGGTGAACATATTCACCAGTATTGTCATCATCGGATGCACCATAAAAAATATGGGAGGAGAGGGATAGGTCGGATTGCGTTTCTCCACCATATACAAGAAACGCGCGGCCTTCGTCTTGATCATTGATATCGTAATCGGGTGCACCGATGAGAAGATCGGTTTGTCCATCTCCATTGAAATCCCCTGCATCTGCGATGGAATATCCAATGTGTTCTTTGAATTGTGTCCCATGAAATTTTTGAAGCATATTCACATCAAGGGCCTCATCAAACAGCATGGATTTGGGGAGAATAAATACACTTCCTGTATCGGTGGTGATGTCATCACTGTAAATGGATGAGATGGCATATTCAATAATTCCATCCCCATCAAAGTCATTGATGGCGGCAATCTGCCATCCGAGGTATTGTCCGTTGTTGGCTCCATATATACTATGTGTGAGCGTTGGTGTTTCTCCACCGCTAAAGATATGAACGGCTCCGCGATTGGTCCCCGCACCATCATCTCCACGAGCAGTAACCAGAGCATCATCAAATCCATCTTCATTTGCGTCACCAATGGCAAGGATGTCATTGGCAAATTGATAATTGTCAATACTTGTGTGTAATGATTCAAGAGGTATCTCTTCCTCTACTCTATCGATAGAGAAAAAATACACGGATCCTGCTTTTGTACCTTGTTCAAATCCACCACCAGTCATGATATCTTCTATGCCATCTCCATTCATATCGCCCACAAAAGCCAAACTTCTACCCACTCGCTCTTGTTCGGTGTGTCCAGACCAAAAGGCACCTTGATCTGGTATGTCGGGAAAGTCTTGGAAATCTAAATCTGCTGGGACATAGAAGAGGCCTCCTTTGAATTCATCATAGCTGTGCATCGCAAAGATCATGGCTGGTTTTGTGGGGTCAGAGCCGATGGGAGCAACGTCTGTTTTTATTCCAAATCCCCCTCCAAAAGGAGAATTCCATCCTTGTGTAAATCGATGTGCATTCATGGTTGCGGTGGTACCGTTACAGTCTGCGTCAATATCGTCGTTTTTCTCGATGGCGCGTGGATGAATACGAGAATCGTTATCATTA
>NYTD01000295.1 GCA_002683315.1 Deltaproteobacteria bacterium
AGAAGCTTCTTATTCACATTCCCTGCATCAAAAACCGAAGTATATCGATCTTCGTTCGTTGTCGCATGATATTCTTTTACCTCACTACTTCGAGAAGATTTACCCGCTTGTTGCTCGCGTAAGATTCTCTCTTGTTCGTCCATTGGCTCTACCACAACACCAACCATTCTATCTCGAGTAATATACTTTTCTGCAATCTGTAAAGCCTGTTCCGGAGATGCTTTATTGATGAGTTCAATATTAGAGGAGAAATACGCCGCATCACCTGTAAAATGCGTGTACATCGCTGTTGCTGTAGCACGACCTGAAAAAAGATTTGAAACAGAGTCCACTGACTGTAGAATCGATGCCATACCATAGGTTTTCGAATTCATAAATGCCATCTGCTTCATTTTACTTTGGATGGTGTTTGGATCGTACAATCGAGTCTGTAAATACAGTGAATCTTGAACTTCCTGTGCTAGTTTCTTGTTGGTCATCTTTGCAAGTGGACCTGCCTTTTCAATGAAACAAATCATCTGTGATGCATACTCATCTGCGCTCACAAAACATCCAACCTTTCCACTATTCTTCGCTCGAACCTCTGGATTGGGAAAAAGATGCTGTGTAACATAATTTTGCAACAAGAATGCACTGAGATTCATTGACGTTTGATCTTCGCAGTACCCGCCGGGAAGAGACCAAGCCACTACCAGGTGTGGAGACTCCAACATACCTTTTACTTTTGGAAATTCATCTTTCCTTCCTTGAATAGGAGCGGGAGGCTCTTTTCTCTCCCCACATTGAATTCTATTGGGCGTAGGTGTAGGAACAGAAAGAGCTTCTTTGTACCACGTATTCAAAAATTTTATCTGATCATTTTCATTCTCCAGAGACGCAAACGTCTTGGCATCTTCGGGAGACATGAGCAGTTCTTCACTTCCACGAAATGCTTCTTGCAGCAAGCTACCTGCTTCTGAAAGATCAAAATCGCCAACAACAACCATTGTAGTATACTCTGGTCGGTAGTTATCTTGAACAAATTCTTGAACCGCTTTTAGGTTAATGTTGCTTAAAGTCTCATGACTGCCGATTGTTGACCGCGCATACGGGTGATCGGAAGGAAAAAGAGCATTGCCTATTTCATCCCACGCTGCGCCTACCGCAGCATTTTCATATCGCATTCGAAGCTCGTTTCGGGCTATTTCACATTCCGTACGAACATCTTTTTCCGTTACATTGGCGACGCCATTCTTAAGGCGTAACGCTTCAATACGTAATAAGGGAACAAGTGTGTCTCGAGGAGCAATGGTCATATAGTTTGTCCAATCTACACTTGTTGATGCATTGATACTTCCTCCCATCTGCTTGATTAGGTCCCAATTTTTTACCCCGCCATGATTGGCTCGAAACGCAAGATGTTCTACTACGTGTGCAATCCCATCCATAGAAGGCTGATCGTGTTCAGATCCACGATCTATCACAGAAGTAATCGCGACAATTGGTTGTGTTCGTTCTGATTGGAATAGAATGCGCAACCCACTTGGAAATGTGAAGTCCTGCAAACGAAGTGTATATTCATCTAATTGTAGATTATAATCTGCACGTGGGATTGGCGCAGCCTGCAGATTAGGACCTCCAAGAACAAGCATAGACAAAATAGATGAAAACATAAGATCCTCCAAAATATTATGAAATACGATTCAGCAAAGTTCTAAAACGTACTCTGGTGGTTTTTAGACTCAAACGCTAGAGACAACGATACATATAACCGCAATAGTCATTCAGCATAAGAGATCTAATAACCTAATTCTTCGCCCAATGCTTATTGTATTCCTTATCGCAGAAGTAAATCTACAATAAAGACACATTTATAAACCTAAAAAAGACCTGCCATGCAGATCTTTTAATAAAATAAGAAAGTGGAGCTGAGGGGAATCGAACCCCTGACCCCCAGAATGCCATCCTGGTGCTCTCCCAACTGAGCTACAGCCCCAAATCGTACAATCTTCTATTCTATGTTTTCGCAATAGGCAAATTTTATTTTTGGGGTACCTCTTGCTGTTCCTCTTCGATCTGCTTTTCTAACGCTTGAATCCGTTCCACCCCTCGAAGTAAACCGGGATGATGTACCTCTCCAGCAGCACAAAGTTGTTCCACTTCACGTCCAAGCTTCTCATACATTTTGTTTCTATCTTTCCGAAGAGAACGCAAAGCTAGTTTCTTCTTTCCTTGTTCTGCAATTACTCCAATTCTTTTCTTTCCTCGAGTACCAATTAAAGTCGCCAACGCCATAAATAAATCAGATGATGATTCTCTTTCTTTACTCATTTTCGCCTCTTTGTATGATCGTATGTATTTTCTCTTGCTCTACTTTGGTTAGAATACCCAAATGAGAATACATACATGTTCCATTTTCGTAGAGTGCTGTCTGTGGAATTTGGTGCTCTTTGAGCCCTAATTTGTCAAAAAATTCTTCGGGATTTCCTTTAATAACCTTTGATTCAAAATTCAAAGAATGCGCCACATGTACATGCTGAACAACTGGTAATGCATGCTGAGGAGGTGTTCCATTAAACAACTCCCAAGAAATCCCTACTACGGCAATTCCCTCTTCTTTAAGAATTGATGCAAAACGTTCAATCTCATCTATCTCTTCCATACAGCCATCACACCAAGTCGCCCAATGATGAACCAAACACCAACCAGAATGGGAATGGATATCATTTGAGATTTCTTCTATTGATGAGAAATAGACTTTCTCATCTGTTCTCGGTTTTTCAAAACGAAGAGGAGGATGAGGTATTCGTTCATGAGGTTGTTCAAACAAATGATTCTTTTGAATTCGTTCAGCGATCTTTGCAAAGAAATATCGCGCAGTCTTTTGTGCAAAATTCAACATGGTGAATATCCCTTACACAGGATTATCTAAAATATCAATCTCTTGCATCAAATCCGAAATCCGATTGTTTAGACGACGCTGACGCTGTGCCAACACACATGCCATTCCATACACAAGTTTATACGCTCCAAGACTTTTATGATCAAGCAGACGTTCAAATTTTGTTCTTGAAAATCGAAATAGTATGGTGGAATGTGAAACAGTAATCGTTGCCGATCGTGGTGCATCATCTAATATAGCCATCTCTCCAAAGCAAAATGAAGAGGACAATTCAGCTACAGAGGTCGTATCTTGAAATGACTGCTTGGTCTCTACGGTTACCAAACCATCAAATATTGTATACCATGCGTCGCCAATATCTCCCTCTTGAAAGATCACTTCACCCTCTTCATATGTTTGAATATCCATAATGGAAACAATTTCTGAAAGTTCTGAAACATCCAAAGGAGCAAACATTTCTACTTCAAGTAAAAAGCTTATTATTTTTTCAAGTGTTAAATTTGGTCGCATAGATTTGCCTACATGATAGATTACGATTGAAAATACCACATTTTTTCTTTGTGACACAAAAAACTCACAATGAATCTACAATATAACGTCACACCAAAACAAGAAGACGATTAAGGAAATGAGAATATGGGACTTCGAAGCAAAATAAAATCAAAAATTAAAAAAATACTTGAAAACTTCAGTGGGGAGTTCTCTCAAGCCGCTCCCGAGGAGCGTACTCCATATGAAAAAGGAGTAAAAGATGATAATGTCGAAGTCGTGATGGCTAAGATTCAGCGTCCCAAAGCAGGCTCCTAACACCATACCAATATAATCTTATGTCGATATCTACTCATGATTCAATCGCCCAGCGATTCACTGTTACCAATACAACACAATATGGCGACGTCGTTTTTTGCACAACAGCAGACGAACAAACCCATTCCAACGGCCATGCCATCTCCCCCACTCCCAATGCACAGCTAAGGAAGGGGGCTGAAGATTATTTTCGACAGATCCATGACCAACAAAATCCCGTCTGGCAAGGAAAACACAACCAAGCCTTGGTTGCAATATACGAAAAGACTCTCACTCCTTTGGATACACTACCTAAATTATCGTTTGAAGAAGCAGAACAATTGACACAAAATCTCCTGTCTCAATTACAGAACTCTCCTAATCTGTTTCCTCATGGAATTAGAATGACAGACATGGGTCTCAATGAATCGGGACATCTCATCTTGCGAGCATCGGGTGTTCTACCAAAAACCAATCACGTTCGTCCAGAAATAATAACGACACAAGGAACCCCACGGCAAAAGGCTCTATACAGTATCGCTATCCACATTCTCTCTACAATTTCCACACTTCCCATCATTGAAAGCAAAAAGCAACTTGAGGAATTCCAGGCGCAACCTCCACAGTTATCGTCTATATACCCAGATGCTCCACAACAATTACATCAAATCCTCTCAACAATGATGCACCCCAATCCATCCAAAAGAGAAGAAGCACTTCAAAACCTCACTCGTTCTTCTCCTATTTCTCTTCCCATTCCAGCTACAAACGCTGTACAAGAGACAATTCAGAAAAAGACTCGTTCTCTCCCCAAGATTAATACTCGTCGAGATCTTCCTCTTCCACAATGGCTCATATTCCCACAAGAAAAAAGCATACCCATCAATATTGCAAGACGTGTTTCTGTTTTTTCTGGAATTCAACCCAATCGCATTACAAACAATAGTCACCAGCTTCCCATCGCGGGAGCTGAAACAGAGTCACAAGCCCAAAGAATCGCAAAAAACATTCAAGAAGCTGGTGTTCAGGTAGAAGTACGCCATCAAGATACTGGTCCAAAGATTTCATCCATACTTGGTCTTTCCCTTCTTCTGAGTACTATTTCCTACTTTGTTATGTCCAATCTATTCATCACCATATTGCCTTTGCTTCTGGGTTTTGCGACAGCAATAACGCTGGGGTTTTTCTCTGCAAACAGGAAGCAACAAGCATATGCTCTTTGGAATGAGAATCATGCTCCTTCTGATACACACCAAACCATCCTTCAAGGACAACAAATTACACGAGAAGCTCGAAAATCTATTATGAATAGCACTGTTCCAGAGCTCGCAAAGATTGATCTTCATACAACAATCGATGAGATAGACGACATTATCGATGGACATCACGAAACGCAAACTCCATTATCAGAATCTCTGTTAAACGATATTCTCACAACATGCTCAGAACTCACCGAAGAATTGAGTTCTTCACATCAAGAAGATCATATGGTCAATATCCGGAAGAAAACACAACAGATACAAAAAGTCGCTCGTAAAATGCGATCACTATAGGGTTTTGATATGTATATCCTTGGACTATCTTGCTTTTATCATGATTCAGCCATCTGCTTGCTCAAAGATGGGATTCCTGTTGCTGCGGTTGATGAACAAAGCTTCACACGAAAGAAACATGACTCAAGTTTCCCTGTACAGGCAATACGTTGGGCTCTAAAGCGAGAGGGTATCGATTTCTCCGCCATTGAAGCGGTCGCTTTTTACGAAAAACCGCTCGTCAAATTTGAAAGGATTCTAAAAAGCCACGTTGCCAATTTCCCAAAAAGTTTTACGCAATTTGTAAAAGGAATGCCATCTTGGTTTAATACCAAACTTCGTCTCGACAAATTGCTCGTAAAAGAATTCGGATATAAGGGGCCTATATGCTACGGGGATCATCATCGTTCACATGCCGCCAGCTGCTTCTATGCAAGTGGATGGGAAAAATCCTCTATCCTGACAGTGGATGGTGTCGGAGAATGGAGTACGGCGACATGGGGACTGGGAGAAGGAAGCAAAATTCACCTTCATAAGGAAATACGCTTCCCTCATTCTCTAGGGCTACTGTACTCCGCTTTCACCTACTATCTAGGCTTTAAAGTCAACTCAGGGGAGTATAAGGTCATGGGTCTTGCTCCATATGGAGAACCCAAATATGTAGATCGCATCAAACAACTTATCGATATTCGTGAAGACGGAAGCTTTCGCCTCAATATGAAGCATTTTTGTTTTGACTACGGGATGCGTATGTATCTGCCTTCTTTCGAAGAGGTGATGGGGCAACCAACACGGCCCATGAATTCTGGAGAACTCCCTCTGTTTTACAAGGATGTCGCTCGATCTCTGCAAGAAGTCGTCAATGAGGTTATGTGCAAACTCGCTACTACTATTGTCCAAGAGACAGGAGAGACCAAACTCTGTATGGCGGGCGGGGTTGCTCTTAATTGCGTTGCCAATGGGCAAATCATTCGAAATACTCCTGTCACCGAACTCTTTGTTCAACCCGCTGCTGGGGATAATGGTGGAGCGATGGGGGCTGCTTTATGGTTATGGCACGAGGTACTCAATAAAGAACGATCATGGCGCATGAACACTCCATATCTTGGACCAGAATACTCTGATGAATTCATTGAATCTACGCTAAAAAAATACAATGCCGTATATACAAAATTAAGTAGAGAAGAACTTCTGAATCAAACTACAGATCTACTCAAAGATTCTTTGGTCGTTGGATGGTATCAAGGACGACAAGAATGGGGTCCAAGAGCACTGGGACACCGAAGTATTCTCGGAGATCCTAGACATCCCGAAATGCGTGAAATTATCAATATGAAAATCAAAATGCGAGAAGGGTTTCGTCCATTTGCTCCATCTGTTATCGAAGAAGATAGCCAAAAGTACTTCGACCTCAAGCAAAAAAGTCCATATATGCTTCTCGTTGCACCCGTACAAGATGAGGTACAAAACGGAGAAACCCCCCTTCCATCCATTACTCATGTGGATGGCTCAGCTCGTGTCCAAACCGTCAATAGCGATCAAGAGCCACTCTACTATGAACTCTTGCAAACATTCAAGAAAAAAACTGGATGCAGTGTATTGATCAACACAAGTATGAACGTGCGAGGAGAACCGATTGTCAATACTCCAGAAGACGCATACCGTTGCTTTATGCGAACAGAAATGGACGGTGTTGTTCTTGGCTCTTTTCTTCTACATAAAAAAGATCAACCCGCTATCGATCTCAAAAGTGCACAAGAAGAATTCGGTCTGGATTAACGCGAAAAATTTATTTTAGAGCTTTCCAACGAACTTGTGGAACTCCTGAACCACTGGGAGGAGGTGTTGCTGCGACAATATATACCACCCTTCGATTGGCTGCTTCATTCACACCATCTTTTGTTGGAACCGCCAACCAATCTTCACCAAAACCATGATAGAAAATCGGCTGGTCGTATCCATGTGTGGATAACCACTTGGAAATAGAACGAGCTCTTGCTTTGGATAACGCTTGATTGCTCTGCTTGTCCCCTACTGTATCTGTGCAGCCACCGATATACAGTTTTACGGGAATCACAGAACCATATTTATCCAACACTTCTTTTAACTGCTCCAATGTGGATTCAAGCTTCCATTCTTCTGCCTCTTCAATGGTTGCAGAATTGGTTGCAAACAGGATGTCTTGATGCGGAATATCCAAAAACCATGGAGAGAAAGTAAAGCCTGCATACGATGAACCAGATTGAAATGTCACATCCAGAAGAACAACATCCTCCAAAGCTGAATCCCAAGCAATCGTTACCATTCCAGGACCTTCGTTTAGTGCAAAACTCTTCTGATCAAGCAGCTTTTTCTTGGCTCCGTATACCAACATCTCCACATCTTCAACAGGTGCATTCACACCAACTGACAGTGTCTTCTTATCTAGATCCGCTTTGGCTTTACTTAGGTCAACCTCTATACTAGAGCCATACGAATACGAGATTGGAACCTGAGCTTGAGAAGTATACCCATCAGCAAAAACAATATCCACATATGCAATAGCCTCTGTAACAGAGGTGTCTCTATCCCATTCAAAAATAATATTGTCACCAGCACGACCCTTTTTTTCAAAGGAATAGGTCTTTCCCCCTGCCTCTATACGAACTCTTGCCACTCGAACATCAGCATCGGGTGTGAGTATCAAATTAGGCTTCTCTCCCACATCTAAATCTGGGCTGTAGCCAAATTCGATCTCATTTGCAAAAGCAGAACGAAAGAGAAAGCAAAAAAAGGAAAGAAGATAGAACATTATTACCCCTATTGAACAGAATATACTATACTACATACATGTCTAGTATCTAACGAATCAATCATACAACCGGAGAAACTATCATGAATATTGCTATATTCCAGATTCTTATCGCCTGTGGTGACAGTACTGCTCAATCCAACCTGGAAACACCACCCACACAATCTGCTTCATCAAAAGATGAGCAAACACCGTCACAAAAAGAAAAAACGGTTACTCCAAAAGAAAAGACAGCTACTCCAAAAGAAATAGAAAAGACTCAATTGGCTGCAAACACAAGCGGGATGCCAAACTTACTCAAAGGAATTGCTACAGATGGATGTGACAATGGACCAGGGATTTTCGGCGCTGCGGACTATTTCTATAATGAATTCTCCATAAATGGAAAGGATGTGATCGGATCGGAAACTTGGATCTTGTACCCAAATAAAAAAATGGCTACCAAGTGGGCCAACGAAGGGATACAAGGGAGCTGTAAAGTTACATGGAACCTGAAAGGAAAAACACAGCCAGTGGGTAGAAAGGGAGATCTGGGTATTCGTGTCGTCAACGAACTCATCACCACAACATGCCCAAAAGAAATCGTAAATAAGTATGAAGACACAGGTAAAACCATCACATATGATGTTCTTCGTAGCTCTGATGGAACAGCAAAATTCTTCTTTTCCAAAAGTGGTAAGTACGTGGGTTCTGGTCATCACAAAGGAGACAACCTACAATTCATAACAGAAAAATCTTGTCGGTGGTTCTAATGCTGTTTCTCTACTTTATTGCATGTGGCACATCTGAAAAAGATAGTTCTCAAATCGACACCACAAGCACAATTGACGATATCAATTCTGATCTTACCGAGAACCCTGATTGTGACGGTTATGATGGAACACCCATTCCCGGTGGAACAAGCTACTTTGTAGGAGCATACTCCATAAATGGTTCAGATGTAAGCGGGGAAGAACGATGGATTATCCTTTCGAATGATACTTGGGAAGCAACCGATGATGGTGGAGATTGTGAAATTATTTGGACCATGGTTGGATCTACACAAGACCCACAAAGTTGTGCAGCCTGTGATTTTGGTATTGCTGCTTCTGGTAGTGTCGATCGAG